>DAOUKN010000035.1:0-4617 GCA_034421255.1 Chloroflexota bacterium
GAGGGAGCGCCCGTCGGGCAATTGCAGCGATTGCGGCCGGTCGCCGTCGTCGAGCGGTTCGAGCCCGAGGATGTCGCGATACAGCGCGATCTCGCCAAGCTCGATGCGGCGCGCCAGCACGGGCGGGAGAAACTCGCGCACGAGCGCCCGGCTGATCAGCTCGAGATCGACTTCGGGCGGCGCGGACACTCGCGGCGCGGCGAATTGGACCAGCACCAGGTATTCGCTGCTGCGCGCCGCGTTCGTCCAGGTGGTGATCAACATTTCGGGGCCCTGGACGGTCATCGCCCGCGTGCGCAGCCGTTCGGGCAGCGGAACGCGCACCTCCGACCCGGCCAGGAAGCTCTGCAGCTGCTCGAAGTCGACGTCGATGCGCCACGCGCCGCCCTGTCGCAGCGTCCGCTCGGGCGCCGCTGTGAATCCGGCCGGTGCGTCAAGCGCAATCGGCTCGAATGGAAGCTCGGGCAGGGATTCGTCCGGGCCCAGGTCCGCGGAGATTGGCTCCTCGATTTCGGTGACGACGAATGTGTCCGGCAGCAGGCCGGTGGCCGCCGGCGGTGTGTCGGCGTCGATCGCGGCGTACGCGTATTCGCCGGTCTCGACCGGGATGGGTTGCTCGCGCAGTCCGTTGAGCACGTGGTGGACGGCGAGACGCACCGGCTCGACGGTCACGAGGAGCGCCACGACCGCGGCCGTCAGGCCTAGGCCCGCCCACAGCCGGCGGGCCCGCAGGACGTTGGTCAACGTGCCCGGTGGTCCGGGGCGGCGCGGTGGTCGAACGCCAAGCGAGTGGACGGCTGTTGCACGATGCTAGGCGGCGGGGTCGCGGGCCGTCAGCAGGGAATCGAGAAACGGCTCCGAAAGGGGCACGCCCCGGGCGCGGGTTTCGCGGTGCGCCGCGCGCTCGTCGTAGGGCACTCGCCGGATGGCGGCGGACCAGCGGCCCGAGTCGTCGTCCAGGACCGCGTAGGTGGCTTGCCCCGGCTGACCGTCGTAGGTGCGGCCCACCGAGCCGCAGTTGACGACGAGCAGCTGCCCCACGTGCCGCACGAAGGCGCGATGGGTGTGGCCGCAAACCAGCACCTGGGCGGCCACGGTTGCGAGCTGATCGTCCACCTGCTCGTCCGACGCGTCAGGAGAGATGCCGGCCTCGTCGTTACCGGGCGAGGCGTGAACCACGACCAGGGGTCCGGCGGCTGAGGAGACGCGCACAACGGTGCGCATCGAGGCCATGCGCTCGATCAGGCGCTCCCCGAGCCGTGCGCGGGCCCAGGCGAGGTTGCGCTCCAGGTGCTCCGCCGCCGCGGGCGACGTCCGGCGCATGGCCTCCAGCGCGGGCCGCGGGTTTGCCAGGTAGCGGTCGGTGTTGCCCTGGACCAGGGGCCATCCAAGCTCCAACACGCGCTGCCAGCACTCGAGCGCGTGCGCGCCGAAGAGCGCGGCGTCACCGCCGAAGATCACCTGGTCGGGCGCCTGCCGCTTGAGGTCCGCCAGCACGGCGAAGAAGGCGCCCAGGTTCCCGTGAATGTCGGTGACAACGGCCACGCGCATGGCTTTAGGGTAGTGCATCGGAGCGCGGCTGGTGACCGAGTTGGTGACCCCTCTATTCGGCATGCGGTCCTCGACACACCGAGTGACAGCTTGGATGCCTCACCATTGTCATTTCGAGCGAAGCGAGAAATCTAAAGGGCCGGGAGACTGCGCCGCGTCCTTAGATTCCTCACATTCGTTCGGAGTGACGGGAAGGATGCGCTCGGGATGACAGATGGGGGGCTTGGCTACACTTCCGGCGTGGCCGTCAACGATCCCGCTTCGCCGCCGCGCATGCACCTGGTGCGGCAGCAATTCGATGCCTCCGAGGTGCCGGATTTCGACCGGCGGCTGGTGGCCGAGGCCCGGTCCGTGCTCACGGCGCAGGGCGTCGGGTCGGGCTCCCGCATCGCCATCGCCGTCGGTTCGCGCGGCGTGTCGCCGGTGGCGCGGGTCGTGCGGATCGTGAGCGAGGCGGTTCGCTCGCTGGAGGCCGAGCCGTTCATCGTTCCGGCCATGGGCAGCCACGGCGGGGGCACGGCCGACGGGCAGGCGGAGGTGCTGGCCGGATACGGCATCAGCGAAGCCGAACTGGGCGTGCCGGTGCGGGCGACCATGGACACGGTCGATCTCGGCGCGACCGATGCCGGGGTGCGGGTGCACCTGGATGCGGCGGCGGCTGCCGCGGACGGGATCGTGGTGATCGGCCGGATCAAGCCGCATACGTCATTTCGAGGAACCGTCGAGAGCGGCCTTTGCAAGATGCTCGCCATCGGGTTGGGCAACCGCCGCGGCGCCGAGACGATCCACGCGCACGACCTGGCAACCACGATTCCGGCGGCGGCGCGGGTCGCGCTGGCGGCGGCGCCGGTCCGCATGGGTGTGGGGCTGGTCGAGAACGCCTTCGACCGTCCCCATCGGCTCGCGGTCGTTGGGCCGGAAGCCTTCGAATCCACCGACCACGAGCTGCTGAACGTCGCGCGCGGCGTGCTCCCGCGTCTCCCGCTCGACCGGCTCGATCTGCTAGTGGTCGATCGAATGGGCAAGAACGTCTCCGGCACCGGCATGGACCCGAACGTGATCGGCATGTGGCGGCGATTCCCGGAGCTGCCGCACGAGACGGACTATCGCTGGCTGGCGGTGCTGGGCCTGACCGAGCAATCGCACGGGAACGCGGTTGGAATCGGCATGGCGGACCTGACGAGCCGCAAGCTCACGGATGTCATCGACCCGGTGCCGACGCATGCCAACGTGCTCACGAGCATGGCCGTGGGCATGGCGAAGGTGCCGCTGACGCTGCCCGACGATCGCGAGTGCGTGGCGATGGGGCTGGCGTTGGCGAAGCGCTCGTCGTTCGGGCCGCTGCGCGTGGCCCGCATTGCCTCGACGATGGAGTTGGAGACCTTTTGGCTCAGCGAGGCGGCGTTGCCCGACTTGCCCGGGAGTTGCGACGCGGTCGCCGGCGGAGCGTCATTCGAATTCGGCAAGGACGGATCGATCGTCGAATCCGGCGCCTACGCCCATTGACGCGTCGCGCGGGATCACCTCGGGCCGCCTGAAGCGCGTATTCAGCCGTCGCCCGTGAACCGCCAGCGGATCCTGCTTGCCAGCGGTTGGTTCTACGCGTCGCTGGGCGTGGCGTTCAACGCCCTCGGTCCCGCGCTCGAAGCCATCCGCGAAGAGTTCGTGCTCGAATACATCGGCGCGGGCATGGCGCTGGCGGCGGTTGGTTTGGGTTACACGGTCGGATCGCTGGTGGGCGGGCCGATCTCGGACCGGGTCGGAACCCGTCCGAGCATCATCGTGGCCTCGGCCGTCGCGGCCCTTGGCATGCTGTTCGCCGGGGTCAGCCCAGCGTATCCCTTGTTTCTGGCAGGGCTGGCGATCGCGTCGGTTGGATGGGGCGCGACCGAGGTTTCCGTGACCGCCCTGATCGCCCGCGCCGGCGCCGCGCTGTCGGTGCGGGACCTGAACCTGGCGCAGCTTGGATTCGCGGCTGGGGCAATTGTCGCGCCGGCCATCGTGGGCGGGTCGTTCGTTCTCGATTGGGGCTGGCGTCCGCCGGTGGTGCTCAGCGCGCTGCTGGCCGCCAGCGTCGCGGCGGCGTTTACCCGTATACCAAGCGCGCCCAGCGTTCAGCGACCGACTTCCCTGCGAGGGGTGATTCGGGCGGCCGCGGCGCCGGTATTGCTGCTGATTGGCGTCGCGTCAGCGTTGGTGGTGGTGCTGGAGACGGGACTTGCCGGGTTCTTTGCGCCGTTTCTGGAATATGCCTTCGCCCTCGATCGAGCCGTGGCGGCGGCGTCGGTGACGCTGTACTGGGTCGGCGGGTTCGTCGGTCGGTTGCTGGGGGCCTGGCTCAGCAGCCGGATGGACCTGATGACCTGGCTGATCGGCGCCGCGGTCGGGACGGCGCTGGCGGCGCTGCTGGCGGCGCTGGCCGCGGAGGCGTGGCTGGCGGTTGCCGGTGCGGCGCTGGCCGGTGTGGCGAGTGGAGCGCTGATTCCCTCACTGCTTGCATTGGCGGCGCGACATCGACCGGCCGATGCCGGGGCCATGCTCGGCGCGGTGATCGCGATCTTGGGTCTGGGCGGCATCGGGGCGTCGCTGGGCATCGGACGCGCCGCCGACGCGTGGACGCTGCGCGGCGCGATGTTGATCGCACCGGCGGCGATGGCGGCCACGGTGGCGACCTTGATTGCCATTCGGGCGCTGATGCGGCGGGAGTCGGACTGATGAGCTTCGGGAGAGCGCCTTCGGTCAGTTGCTGACGACGACGGCGCGCAGGTCGATCGCGCCCGTCACGGGGTCGATGCCGAATCCGGTGATGCGTGGGTGAAGCAGATAGGCGTCGGAGTGATGCCCAATGCCAATGGCCGGCTGCTCGGCCTGGAGCACCGCGTCGGCGGCGCGGTAGGCGTTGCGCCGCGCCTCGGGGTCCGTGGCCGCTCCGGCCTCTTGCACGTGGCGGTCGAAATCTTGGTTTCGCCAGTGGGCGCCCAGGTAGTCGACATCGGAGAGCCACAGCGTGTCGTACCAGTTCGCGGGGTCGGCGAACTCCGACGTCCACCCGGCCCGGTAGCAATC
>DAOUKN010000036.1:0-1926 GCA_034421255.1 Chloroflexota bacterium
CGAACGACGGTCGGCCCATATCCCGGTGCATACGCCCGCTCCTCAATCCTCCGCCTGGCGACGCCCCATGGTCCGCCCCGCCCCCCGATTTATGCAAAGGTCTCCCTGCGCGGGGACAGGCTTCTCGGGAATGACGGACTGAATCTGCAAGGGTCTTTTGCCGTGTGCGCCGCTAGAATGGGCGCTCACACGCCCTTCCGTTAGGAGCATCCTGTGGCCCGCGTCCTCGTGACCTCTCGGCTCGCCGTCAAATCTCCCGACACCACCTGGCGCGACATCCTGGAGCAGGCCGGCCACGAAGTGGTCATCGCCCAGGTTCCCCAGGAGCAGATGTATCCCAGGGAGGATCAACTCAAGGACCTGCTGCAAGGCATCACGGCCACGGTGGCGAGCAGCGAGTCGTATACCCGCTCGGTATTCGAAAGCGCACCCGAGCTGCGCGTGGTCTCGCGCGTGGGCGTGGGCTACGACGCCATCGACACCGCCGCTGCCGCCGACCACGACGTTGTGGCCATGATCGCGGCGGGCTCGAACGACACCACCGTCGCCGAGTCGGCCGTGACCATGATCCTGGCCCTGGCTCGCGAGCTATATGCCTACGTGACGAACACCGCCGAGGGCGACTGGTCGCGTGGCCTGATGAACGAGATTCGCGACAAGACCATCGGCGTCGTCGGGCTGGGGCGCATCGGCAAGAGCGTGGTGCGGCGGCTGGCCGGATTCGACCCGGTGCTCATCGCCGCCGAGCCCTATCCAGACCAGGAATTCGTGGCCCAGTACGGCATTGAGTTGGTGGAGGTCGATGACCTGTTCCGGCGCGCGGACTACGTGACCCTGCACGTGAATACGACGCCGGAGACGGCCAAGCTGGTGAACGAGCGACGGCTGGGGCTGATGAAGCCGTCGGCCTATCTCGTGAATACCGCGCGAGGCGGCCTGGTGGACGAGGACGCGCTCTACGCGGCGTTGACGCAGGGCGTCATCGCGGGCGCCGCGCTCGACGTGCGCGCGCAAGAGCCGCCGTCGGACCACCGGCTGGCGCAGTTGCCGAACGTGATCGCCACGCCCCACGTGGCCGGCATTTCCACCGACTGTGTGGTGCGCATGGCCGACATGGCCGCGCAGAACATCGTCGATGTCCTGCAGGGCTCCTGGCGGCGCGAGATGGTCGTGAACGGCCTGTACTCGGACTGATGCCCACGGCCGCGCCGCACCGGCACGACCACGGGCCGGCGCTTGTTCCGATCCGGCGGCGCGCTTTCGCGTTCGACATGGACGGCGTGATCTACCGCGGCCCCGAGTTGATTCCGGGCGCGGCCGAAGCCGTCGCCTCGGTGCAGCACCTGGGGCTCCCGACGCTTTTCATCACCAACAACTCGCGCCAGACGCCGGTGGAGCTGGCGGCCAAGCTGCAGGGGCTCGGCATCAGCGCCGGACCCGAGAACATTGTGTCGGCAGTGGTCGCCAGCGTGTCCTACCTGCGCGCGCACCATCCAACGCCGTGCCGCGTGCTCGTGCTGGGCGGCGACAGTCTGGCGACGCAGATTGCGGGCGCCGGCTACGACCTGGCGACCTGGGACGGCGACGACGTTCCGGAAGTCGTCGTGGTCGGCGTGGACTTTGGGCTGACCTATGACCGGCTGCGGCGCGCGACCCGCGCCATCATGCTGGACGGCGCTGAGTACCTGGCCGTGAACACCGACCCGCAATACCCCACGCCCAGCGGTCCCATACCGGGCGCCGGTGCGATGACGTCCGCCGTGTCAGCCGTCACCGGGCAGGAGCCGGTCATCGTGGGCAAGCCCTCGGCCCACATGTTTCAGGTCATTATGGAGCGCGCCGGGGTGGATGCCGCCGACCTGGTGGTGCTGGGCGACATGCTGACCGCGGACATCGCCGGGGCCCGCGCCATCGGCGCCGAGTCGG
>DAOUKN010000037.1:0-5083 GCA_034421255.1 Chloroflexota bacterium
AGTCGGCGGCATTTCGGACGTCGGCGTAGGTGTAAACCGGCGCGAGAGCGGTACCAGCCCTGTCCACGCCGACAACGCTCGACGCGAACACGCTGCAGCCGACCGCCGCGACATCGCTGCCTCGCTTGTCGGCCCGCGCCATGGTTTCGTCGATGGCTTCGATTACACGGTCGCTCAGCGCCTCGGCATCCGCGGTGACGCCGCCGTCCGTGGTCGAAAGGAAGCGGTGCTCGACCTTCGCGGCGGTCTTGCGCACCCGGCGGCCACGCGCGTCATAGAGCGCCGCGCGCGCCGACGAGCTGCCGATATCCAGGCTCAGCACGAGCGGGGACTCAGCGTTAGCCAGTTTGACCCTGCTCATCTTCGGCAAGCGCGACGCGTCATCGCTTCACCCCCCTGGTCATCCGACCTGCCTGGCTCCCGCTCGACACCCTTCGCCCTTTATGTCAAGCAGACGGCGATTGCCGTTACGAGGCGTCCGAGTCCTTGGGCGGCTCCTTCTTGTCGTCCGCCGCCTCGGAGCGCAAGCGCTCGCCGACGTCCTCGATCACGGATTCCACCCGCCGGCGCAGCTCCTGGGCTTCGGGACGCTGCACGGCGGCATCCACCGCCTGGCGGGCTTTTTCGCCAATCTGTTGCACGTCCTCCCGCACCCGCTGCACGTCATCGCGCGCCAGCGTCTCCTCGACCTGGCTCCGAGCCTTGGCGCCGAGGGCCTTCGCGTCTTCGCGTAGGCGCTGGGCCTGATCGCTGGCCAGCGCATCATCCACCGCCGCCCGCGCCTCGCCAATTCGCTGCTGCACGCGATCGGTCTTCAACTCGGCCTCGGCCTGGCGCGCCAGCTCGCGCGCCTTCTCCTGCCACGACTGCTTGTCGGTCAAATCTCCGACCCCCAAATTCAAAAAGCTTCTCTACGGCAAGCCTACTCCTACGGTGCATGGTACGGTCCGATACCCGCGCGCATCTGTGATGTTGCATGCCAATTCCACGGCGTATCGCCGTCACCGAAGTCAACCACTGGCACTCCACCTTCGACGCCGCCTACCTGCAGGTGCTGCGCGATCTCGACGTCGACATCGTGGGCGTGTCGGACGCGGACGTGGCGCTCGCCGAGGACCGCGCGCGGCGCTTCGGCGGACAAGCCTTCGCCGATTACCGCGCCATGATCGACGAGACCAAGCCCGACTTCGTCGTCGCGCTCGGACGGCACATCGACATGCCGGCCATCGCCCGCTTCCTCATCGAAGCCGACATTCCCTTCATGATGGAAAAGCCCATGGGCACTACCGCCGAGGACGTGAACGCGCTGGCGGACCTCGCCGAAGCGCGCGGAGCGTGGGCGGCGGTGCCGTTCCCCAACCGCCTGCTGCCCTGGGCCGTTCGGGCCAAGGCCATGATCGAGGCCGGCGAGTTTGGACGCATCTCACATGTGGTGATGCGCCTCATCCGCCCCACCATGCAGCGGTACGTCGAATGGGACTCGCCGTGGATGTGGGACCGGGAGCTTGCCGGCGGCGGCGCCCTGCTCAACCTCGGCGGTCACGGCATGGACCTCGCCCGGATGCTGTTGGGACCGGACGTGTCGGTCGCCACGGCGGTCATCAGCAACCGCGTGCACCAGGCGCCCGTTGAGGACTACGCGCTGGCCACCCTCCGCAACGGCGACGGCGCGCTCATCCACGTCGAGGTCGGCTACACCTGGCCGACCTGGCCCGCGAACGAGAGCGACCTGGAGTTCAAGGTCGCCGGCGAAAAGGCGGCGCTGCGCGTCGTGCCCGACGGCTTGCAGGTCATCGCGCCGGGACGCGACGACCGGTATCCCGGCGCCGCGTCCGCCGCCGGCAACTATCCACCCCTCATTAGCGACATGCTGGACCGCGCCGGGCGCGGCGACCCGCCGGCGATCACCGCCAGGGACTGCGCCAACGCCATGCAACTGGTCCACGACGCCTACCGCCTCGCCGGTCGCCAGTAGCCCCGCCTGATCAGTCCGGCAGCGGCAGATCGATCCCCAGCGGCTCGAGCTCGGCGGCCAGCTCGATCAACTCGTCAACCGCCTTCTCCAGTCTCGCCGCGATCTGCGCCGCCGCCTCGTCCACACTTTCCTCGCCGGCAGGCAATTGGACCTCGCGCGAGTAGCACCCGGCGAACGTGCACGCGCCCGGAAAGAAGCGCGACGCCCTCACCGGCGTGAATCCCATCACGCGCAGCGCGTGACTCTCGCGGAAGCGCCGCGACATGCTCGTGATGGCCGGCGCCGGCTGCACGTGCAGCCACCAGGCCCCGTCAGCCTCGCGCGCGATCACGAACCGAAATCGCCCCGACGACCGCCGCGCCTGCTCCTCCGCGGCCTCGGAATGCCCCGGGCCCGAAAACGGCTCACGCATCAGGGCTCATGTTTTCCTGTTGTAGGTCGCAATCCCGGCTGCCAAGATACATAGGCAAGCAGCCTGACAAACTTAACAACGGCACGACGCAAGGAGCATTCCCATGGCTGAATACGCAAATCCCGACGCGCTCGTCAGCGCGGACTGGGTCGCCGAGCACGGCGCCGACGCGAACGTCCGGCTCATCGAGGTGGACGTCGACACCACCGCCTACGAATCCGGTCACATCGCCGGCGCCGTCGGCTGGAACTGGCAGTCCCAGCTTTCCGACCAGGTGCGGCGCGACATTGCCACCCAGTCCCAATGGGAAGAGCTGCTGGGCGCCTCTGGCATCACCAACGACACGCACGTGGTCCTCTACGGCGACAACAACAACTGGTTCGCCGCCTTCGCCTACTGGATCTTCAAGCTCTACGGGCATGACGCCGTGAGCCTGATGAACGGCGGGCGCCTGAAGTGGGAGAAGGACGGTCGCGCGCTGACCACCGATTCGCCGTCGGTCGCACCTGCCTCGTACCAGGCCAAGGCCCCCGACGCCGCCCTGCGAGCATTTCAGCACAACGTCCTCGACGCGCTCGGCGACAGCGACTCGGTGATGATCGACGTCCGGTCACCGGCCGAGTTCAACGGCGAGATCATGGCGCCTCCGGGCCTGCCGGAGACTGCGCAGCGCATGGGTCACATCCCCGGCGCGCACAACGTGCCCTGGCTCACGGCGGTCAACGAGGAGGACGGCACCTTCAAGTCGGCCGACGAGTTGCAGGAGATCTACGGCGGCAAGGGCGCCGGCGCCGACAAGGACATCATCGCCTACTGCCGCATCGGCGAGCGGTCCTCGCACACCTGGTTCGCGCTCAAGGAGCTGCTCGGGTTGCCCAACGTGCGCAACTACGACGGCTCGTGGACCGAGTGGGGCTCGATGATCGGCGTGCCGATCGAGAAGTAGGCCGCCGGCCTACGCCTGGGCCATCACTCGCTTGAGAATCTCGAAGCTTCGGACCATCGCGTCGCGGGGGTCCGGCAGCTTCGGGTTCATCTCGATCGAAATCTGCCCGTCGTAGCCGTGGCGCCGCAGCGCGCGCACGGCGTCCACCAGGTCCTGCTCCTGCTGTAGCCCGTCCAGCAGCGCCAGGTGGTCGTCCAGCTCGCCGCGGTTGTCGTCGAAGTGGACGAACGTCAGCAGGTCGCCGAGCACCGCCACGGCGTCCGGCACGCTCTCGCGGCTGATCTGCGCGTGGCCGATGTCCAGCAGCACGTACAGGTTGGGGTGCGCCACGTCCTCGACGAAGGCCAGCGTCTCCGCCACGCTCGGCAGCGCGTAGCCGGGAAAGTGCTCGATGCCGAACTTGAGGCCCAGGCGCTCCGACTCGTCTGAAAGCGCCACCACCGCGTCGCGGTAGCGCGCCCGCGACGCCGGGTCGTCCGCCGTCGCCGGCGGCAGGTACACGAACTCGGCATTCAACTCCGCCGCCTCGGCCAGCCCCGCCCGCACGTGGTCCAGTGCCGCATTTCGCGCGTCGTCATCGGCGGCCTCCAACGCCGCGCCGTCGGGCAGGAGGTGCGCAATCGCCACGCTGGCCACCGGCAAGCCGCTCGCCGCGTCCCAACCGGCAGCGAACCCCGGGTCCACGTCGATCGCCTCGAAGCCCGCCTCCTTGGCCCAGGCCGCGGCCTCATGGGGGTCTTCGGGCAGGGACCACAAGCAGGCGCCGATCCGCATTTCGATCTCCTTCGGCAGGTGCGACGTTTCGCGGGCGTGTCAGTCGGCTTGGAGCGACGCCTCGAGCAGGAGGCACGCGCCATCGAGCGCACGCAGGGTAGCGCGTAGACCGGCGGGAATGCCCACGTGGTCGCGCGGGCCCAGCTCAGCCGAGACCCCGGCCATGGTGAGACTCAGGCGTCCCTCGCGCACCGAGAGGATGTGGAACTGGTCGAAGCTGAGCGACATCGGCTCCCCGCCCACGTGCATGGCCGCCAGCTCCAGGCCGCCGGTGGCCGGGCGGGCCGTCCGCTCGGCGTCGATGAGCACACGCCGCTCGCCGGCCGGCGCCTGTCGCATCGCCGCCAGCGCCGGCTCGAGGTGGACGGAGTTGTTCATGCCGGGAGACTCCAGCGGCGTCTCCGGCCAGTCGTGCGTGGGCGAGGGCCGCGGCTCGACATCGAAGAACACGCCCCACCCATCCAGCGTCCGCGACCCGAACACGAACGGCACGAAGTGGTCGTGGCCGCTCAGGTTGTCAAACCCGTGGTCCAGCATCGGCGGAATGGGCATGGCGTAGGGTGCGGTCACCGTCGCGGCCCGGCCGTCGAGCAGCGTCCGCCCGTGAACGCCCTCATACCCCAGGTGGATTTCCACTTGCAGCGCGTGCCGATGAGTGGTCGCGCCGCCGCTGGCCGCCGTCACGAAGGCCGTGTTCCATGAAATGTGATCGCCATACACCAGCGGCACGATGACGACCTCGATGCCCGGCACCTTGTAGCTCGCCTGCTCGGGCAGGTCGTCGTCGCGCACGGGCACGATGCCGTCCGACCGGCGAATCGCGTCGATCACGTCCTGAAACCGGTCCCGTATCGCATTCGCCTCGTCCGGCGCCTCGGGACCCGTGAGCGCCGCGACCACCTCGTCGCTCCAGGCGTGATACCACGCGAGCGTCGGCGCCGCGGCGCGAAGGTCGGCCGGCACCGGACGCATCGCC
>DAOUKN010000038.1:0-3343 GCA_034421255.1 Chloroflexota bacterium
ACGGGACGAGCCCACTGACCGACGTGCCCCAGATTCCCGGTGAATATCTCCTTCATCCAAAACAGATACCGCACCGGCCCGGGAGTGTCGCCGCTGAAGCGAGCTTGTAGCTCGGCAGAGCCCTCGGCGGCTGCTTCTCCGGCTGGTTCTTCCACGAGCGCTTGCAACATCGCTTGCTGCGCGTAGCGCTTGTAGACGGCCACGAAGGGTAGTGCCAAAACTGCAGTCGGCAGGATGGCGTGGCGTACGAGATCGAGATTGAATGCCTCCTCAGCGCCGGGCGTCCAGAGTCCCATTGCCGGCAGCCATCCCAGTTGAATGGCAAACAGGTAGAGGCCCCATATGGTCAGGAAGGCTGCGGGGATTGAAGTGAGAACGATCGGAATGGCACTCACGAAACGGCTCAGGATTGATTCCCGCGATAGGGTCGCAATCAGCGCGAATCCTATGCCGATGATCAGGGCGACTGCGAGGGCGACGATGACAAGCCCAAGTGTGACCGGAAGCGCCTCTCGGATGACGTCCCCAACGGGACGAGCCCACTGACCGACGTGCCCCAGATTCCCGGTGAATATCTCCTTCATCCAAAACAGATACCGCACCGGCCCGGGAGTGTCGCCGCTGAATCGAGCTTGCAGCTCGGCAGTGTCCTGTCCAGGACTCCATGCCTGGCCGTGGGGGCCGAAGAGATTCGCGATTGGATCCCCGGGATACAAGCTAATCACGATGAAAACGACAATAGTGACGCCCAGCAATAGCTGGGCTGAAATGAATGCTTGTCGAGCGGTGTATCTAATCATTGACTCAACTCAAAACCACTTGACTAATCGACATCAAGAACCGTGGACTAGTCGTACTTGGTCGAGCGTACACGGATGGTTCTTGTGCCGGCAAATCCCCTCGTAGGCTGCTAGCGGTCGCCGACCGGTGCTGTGGCCGCGGAATGCAGCTACTCCGACAGGTAGCCGCGTTGAACAGCCTCGTCGATCAGACCGCGGGCGTATTCCCAAAGCTCGGGAGCGCCGTCGGCGATGGTGGCGTTCACGGCCGTCACCTGCGCTCGACGCACGCCGTGCTTGCGCCAGGTGTGGCCCTGGGTGTGGAAATTGAGCAGCAGCGGCTGCAGGCGGTCCAGCGCGAAGGCGAACCTGGCTTCGGGCGTCTGCCGGGCCTCGAATTCCTCCCACCGGTCGCGCACTGCGGCGGCCTGATCGGGGGGCAGCAGGCCGAAGATGCGGTCGGCGGCTGCGCGTTCCTTCTCGGCCTGCCGCTCGCGAGCGGCGGTGTCGTAGATGAACGTGTCGCCGGCGTCGATCTCGACCAGATCGTGGACCAGCAGCATCTCGATCACCCGGTCGACGTCAATCTCCTCGCGCGCGTACTCGGCGAGCAGCCGGGCCATCACCGCCAGGTGCCAGGCATGCTCCGCGTCGTTCTCGCGCCGGCTCGCCTCGATCACCAGCGAGTTGCGCAGGATGGTCTTGGCCTTGTCGATCTCGACGATGAACGCGAGCTGGCGCTCCAGGCGGTCGGAAGTCACGTAGCGTCCGGGGCGGCGTCCCGCAAGAGCTCGGCCAGGTGGACCGGCCGCGGGGCGTCGGGCGTCTCGCCGTCCGAATCCAGGTGCAGCAGGCAGCCGGGATTGTCGCCGCACACGAACCCGGCGCCGGTGGATGAGAAGGCATCCAGCTTGCGCTGGCGCATGCGTCCCGCCACTTCGGGAAAGTCGAACGAGAACGATCCGCCAAACCCGCAGCATTCGCCACTGTAGGGGGCCTCGCGCACGTCGTACCCGGCCGCCTCGAGCAGCCGGCGCGTGCCGTCCCCGAGGCCGAGTCCGTGCCGCGACTGGCAGGCGTCGTGCACCGTCACCACGCCGCGCGGCTCCGGCGTCGCGGCAGGCTTGGGCGCATGCTTCTCAACGTAGGTGGCGAAATCGACCAGCCGCGCGGCTGCCGCCTGCGCGCGCATCCGCCACTCGGGCTCGTCCGCAAGCAGGCGCGGATAGTCGTCGCGGATGGCGCCCAGGCAACTGGTGGACGTGCTGACGATGGTGTCGACGCCGGAGCCTTCGATGGCCTCGATGGTCTGCTTGGCCATGCGCTTGGCCGGTTCGCGGTAGCCCGCGTTGATGGCCGGCAGCCCGCAGCAGGACTCGAAGACGACGGGCGTGACGGCGCCGAGCACACTCACGGCTGCCTCCCCGGTCTCGGGCGCGAGCCAGTCGGTGAGGCAGCCGGGGAAGTAGGCCACCTGAGGCTGACCGCCGTCCTCCGCGATCAGATCCGGCAGCCGATCGCGGAAGGGCCGCGCCGCCACGGGCGGCAGCGGTCGCGCTCGCAGCGGCGATCCGGGCAGCCGGCGTGCCAGCCGTTGCGCGCCGGGAATCCTGGTGAGGGTCCGCAGGCCCTTTTCGAACGCCCGAGGGTCGGCGAGGGCCCGTAGCGCCAGTGATTTGAGCCGGCTCTTTGCGGCCCCGTCGGCCACGGCTCGCGTGCGCACCTCCTGGATCAACTCGGGAATCGGAATTCCCGCGGGGCACACGGTGGCGCAGGCGCCGCAGCTCGCGCAGAGCGACTGCGGCCCGGCGACGTTCTCCATGCCGTGATGGAACGAGGTGAGCAGCAGGCCGATGGGTCCGGTGTAGATGTGGCCCATGGCATGCCCGCCCACTTGCTGATAGGTCGGGCAGACATTCGAGCAGGCTCCGCAGCGCACGCACTGCAACGCGGTTTGAAAGTCCGGGTCGCGCCGCATGGCCTCGCGTCCGTTGTCGAGCAGCACGACATGCACGTCGCGCGGCCCGTGGACGCCCAGCGACAGGGACATCTCGATGTCGGCGCTGCGGCTGGGGCCGCTGATGAACGAGACGTAGCTGGACATGGTCTGTCCCGTGGCGCTCGCCGGCAGCATGTCCAGCGTGGCCGCGGCGTCGGTCATGGTGGCGACGAGCTTGTCCACGCCCGCGACCACGATGTGCAGCGACGGCAGGCTGCTGCACAGCCGCGCGTTGCCCTCGTTGCTCACCAGCATCACGCTGCCGGTGCTGGCCACCAGCGCGTTGGCGCCCGTGATCCCCGCGTCGGCGGCGATGAACTTCTCCCGCAGGTACTCGCGTGCCGCCCGCACCAGGGTGTCGGGGTCCGGCGGCAGGTCTTGCCCGGTGACGCTGCCGATCAGCTCAGCGGCGCGCTCGCGGGTGATGTGCAGCGCTGGGGCCACGATGTGCGAGGGAAGCTCGTCGGCGATCTGCACCAGAAACTCGCCCAGGTCGGTCTCCACTACTTCCAGCCCGTCGGCTTCGAGGGCCTGGTTCAGGCCGATTTCCTCGGTGGCCATGGAC
>DAOUKN010000039.1:0-11732 GCA_034421255.1 Chloroflexota bacterium
AAGCCCCCCAGCGTTGCCAGGCAGCGGCCGGGCGCGAGCCATTCCATGGCCCGTTCGGCGATCACTCGCTGATCCAACCGGTGGAGGGCTTCGCCGATGGTGATCAGCTCGAACGAGCCCGGCTGAGCCTCGATGTCCTCGGCCCGCCCGACTATCCAGCGAATGTTCGTCAGACCCTGTCGCTCGGCCCGCGCCCGGCCGACCTCGATCATCTCCGGTTCTTGATCAACGGCCCAGACTTCGCGGAACCACTCCGCCAGTGGCAGCGCCACCCGCCCGGGACCGCAGGCCAGGTCCAGCAGGCGCCCATCTCCCGTGATCCCGGCACGAAGCCGCAGATCGGCGAGGAGGGCTTCCGGATAGCGAGGCCGATAACGCGCATAGTCCTCCGCGGTGCCTGAGTAGAGGTCTGCGGGATGATCGGGATTCAAGAGTTGACCTGCTGAATTGCCCGAATCCGTTCGGCTTATGCCGGGTTCCGCTCCCATTCTCGCGTGGACGTCCATCTTGGCATCGAACATCGGACGTGCGCTCTCCCGCGGCGAATGCGCGGTGTCGGCTAATTCAAAGTCGGATTTTGAGTTAGCCGCTGCGCGGGACATATTGCTGCTCGGGCTATGGCGCGACTACATGGGAAGAGGGCAGACGGAGTCCAGCACCTCGGCCGTCGGCCGTTCAATCCCGCCTGTTTGTACGCAGTCTATGGAACGTGCCATGGTCCAACCGGCCTTGAAATGTCTACGCTTGGAAGGAATTGCCCAATGTCGCGCCGCTTTGTCGCTGCGGTCTTTGCAGCAATTGTGATTGCGCTGCTTGCCGGGGTCGCCATCGGAACGGTAACTGCGCAAGAAGAAAACTACGAAGGCGAATCAACCTGTGAGGGATTCTCCGCCTGGCCGGGTGGATCGCACTTGAGCCAAATGCACCCGTTCCATTTAGACTTTTACGTCCGCTATTCCGAGCGGCGGGATTGGTATCCATGTGCGGCTTGGTCCGCTGACCAGATGCGTTCGGCAATCCGAGGGTTGCAAGCGGCGGGATTCACCGTGGAGGGCCCTAAGTCGGCCTTTGCGCGGCCACACGGCGCCACGTCGTGTGAATTCGATGAGAATCAGTGGACAGAAGTTGGTGAAGGTAGTCACAAGTGGTTCTATGTGTTCGGCGACTGCCTCATCGATGGTGCGTGGACTCGCGTGTGGGCCACCACCTATGAAGGGCAGCAAACCCGCGAGGGGTACTACATCTATTGGTACGACGTGGGCCCTACGCCGGATTCGCTTGGACGGACATTGAAATATTGGGAGTAATAGCCTCTCAACTACTCCCATTCCGTTGGTCGCACGAAGCGTTTAAGTTGTAGACGCTGAGTCTCCGCATGTAGTGGCGCAAGTGGCCCGGTCGTGGTGTGCTTGGCGAACGGTATCTCCGACGGCGGCGACGTGGCGGTCTGCACCATCGCGGTCGACAGCCCTGCCGCGCGGCGTGCGATGTAACCGACGTTCCTGACCACGCTTCCACTCGCGGCCGCGCTAGGAACTGCCGTGAGCAGCGGGACGGATTGCCGGCAAGCCACCGAATCGTCGTGGGGGAGGCGGGACGCCGGCGAGTTGAGTTGCGTGCCACAGGGTGGCCTTGTTGGCGGTGACGACGGGTTGGTTCAGCGGTGCCGCATCGTCCGCAGGTTGAAACTGGAATAGGGAAGCGGGCGCGGCGACAACGGTTTCGGCAGACTATCCCTCCCCGCGTCGGCCCTATGCGGATTGAGCGGTTGCCAGGTTCGGAATGCTCGAGCGGCACCTCGGCCGCCGGCTGTGTGAGCCCTCCTGGTCTGTACACAGTTCATGGAACGTGCCATGGTCCAACCGGCTATGAGATGTCCACGCCTTGAAGGAATTGCCCAATGCCACGCCGCTTTGCCGCCGCTCTCGTGGCAGCCAGTGTGATCGCGCTGGTTGCCGGAGTCGCCATCGGAACTGTTACCGCGCAAGAAGAAAACTACGAAGGCGAATCAATGTGCGCAGGAGTCTCCGCCTGGCCGGGTGGCTCGCACTTGAGCCAAATGCACCCATTCCACCGAGACTTCTATGTGCGGTATGCCGAGCGGCGGGATTGGCAGGCCTGTCTCGCATGGTCCGCCGACCAGATGCGATCGGCGATCCGTGGGTTGCAAGCGGCTGGATTCACCGTGCAAGGCCCCACGTCGGCCATTGTTCGGGCGCACGGCGCCACAAGGTGCGACTGGGATGGGGACTGGACGGCGAGTGGCGAGGGAAGTTTCAAGTGGGTCTTCGCGTTCGGTGAATGCCAAATCGATGGGCAGTGGATTGAGGTGCTGGCCACCTCATATGACGCGGAGAACACCAGCGAGGGGTTCTACGTCTACTATTACGACATAGGAGAGACGCCGGATTCACTTGGACGGGTGTTCGTCTACTGGCCGAACTAGCCGTTGGCGATCCTGCGTCCGCGCTGGACAGGCCGGAAGTTCCTCTTCCATAGGGTGCTGACTAAAGGCCCCTGATCGCGGGGCCTTGCGGTCGCTGTCCGACGAATGGGGCGCCGGCGAGCCGGGCGACGTGCCACAGGGTGGCCTGGTTGGCGGTGACGACGGGTTTGGAGATCGCCGCTTCGAGGTCGTCGATGATGGCGGCGGTGCGCAGGCCGGTGCAGCTGATGAAGACGGACTCGGCCGCCGGCGTGTCGACGCGTGAGCTAACGAATTCGCGCGTCTGGTCGGGTTCGATGGCCTCGATGTCGCCGCGCCGGTTCAGGCCGACCATGTTGACCACCGCGAACCCGCTGGCTTCGAGGTATGCACGTAGCCGCTCATTGAGCGCGTCGACGTGCGGCGAGAGGACCGCGACACGTCTGACGCCAAGCTCGTGCAGCGCCGCGACGGCGGCGGTGGAGGTGGTGGTGGCCGGAACGCCGGCGGCGGTGCGCATGTCTGCCGCAATCGCCGCGTCGCCGTCGGGGCCGAGGACGTAGCTGCCCGAGGTGCAGCCGTAGGCCACGGCCTGGGCGCCGCGCTCGGCCAGGCGCCGAGCCGCGCGTCCGATGCCGGGATCGCGGGCGATGCCTTCCACATGGGCCAGCGTGATGCCGTCGTCGCCCAGCGGCGGCGCGGAGTCCACCGGCTCGATGTCCAGCTCAAGGCCCGGAGGGACGAACTCACCCAACTCGGCGAGATGCCCAGCCTGCACGGCCTCGGGCCACACGATGCCGACGCGGCAGGATGACATTGCCGAACCGTCCTTCCCACACGCCTTGGTCACGGGTGCGAGACCTGAATTCCTGCGATGCCCGGCGCGGCATTCAACCCGTTCTCAAACTCCGTTCGCCCTGAGCGAAGTCGAAGGGCGCCATTCCCAAACTCTGTTCGCCCTGAGCAGCGTCGAAGGGCACCGTTCACACATCCCGTTCGCCCTGAGCAACGTCGAAGGGCGCCGTTCATGGTTCGACAGGCTCACCACGAACGGCTTGGAACTCAGTACGAAAGGTGCCCACCGCCCACCTGCAAGCGTCGTGTGCCGGAATCACAGCTAGCGCTCGACTAGAGCGCGCTCACCGTGGGTCAGGACCTCGCAGCCGTCCTTGGTGATGACGCTGGTCTCGCTGAAGGCGACGCCGAACTCTCCGAGCCGCCGCACGGCGATGGGGTGATGGAACACCATGCCTGGCTCCAGCACGGTGGACTGGTCGCGCTGGATGAACCCGGTCGCGTCGGCCCAGTTGGGCGGGAATCCGGCACCGATGCCGTAGCCAAAGTTGCCGTGGAAGACCAGGTCTTGGCCCGCGGCGGCGAGCGCGCGCCAGCCGATCTCGGCCACGTCGCGGGCCACCGCGCCCGGTCGCAGCGCGTCCAGCACGGCGTTGAGGGCGGCGATACAGGCGTCGGCCGCGCGGCGGACCTCGTCGGACGGCGGGCCGACGGTCAGCGTGCGCATCTGCGGCGCGGTGTAGCGCTGATGGCAGGCGCCGATCTCGAGCAGGATGGTGTCGCCGGGCTCGATCGTGCGGCGCTTGTGGGTGGAGTGCAGGATGCCGGAGCGGTGGCCGCTCGTGACGATGGGGGACAGGCAGGGATACTCGCCGCCTGCCTGCGCCATGGCGGCGTAGGCCGCGCCGGCGATCTGCCCGTCCGTGACGCCGGCAGCTGCCGTCTCCACCGCGGCCTCGGTGGCGGCCCGCGTGGCGAGCGCCGCCCAGCGGACGTGCTCGATCTCGGCGGGAGACTTCAAGCGCTTGAGCTCGACGAAAAGCTCGCCGGCGCTGACAAACTCGGCGTGGGGAAGGGATCGCTCCAGTCCGGCGCGAAAGGCCGGCGTCTGTCCCCAGGTGGCGTCGTCGGCGCCGATGCGGCCGCGTTCCAGCCCGTGCTCGGCCATCATCGACGCGGCATAGGCCGGCCGGTCGCTGCCGGGCGGATAGCCGCGCAGATCGTCGAACCACGTGCTGATCCAGGCGCTGCCGAACTCCGGCGGGTCCATCGCGATGGACGGGTCGCCGTGGCGGGGCACGACCAGGCAGGCGGCGCCGTCGACGGCGAAGGTCTGGAAGCCGGAGAGATAAAAGACGTTGGCCGGGTTCATCACCAGCAGCGCGTCGAGTCCGGCGGCGTCCATGGCGGCGCGGGCTCGCGCAAGGCGGCCGCGGTACTCGTCGATGGAGAAGGCCAGTTCCTTGCCGACGCTTTCAAGGGCACCGCGGGGAAATGGTCCGCCGTTGAGGCTGGGATGCAAACGCATGGCTACCTGCCCCGGAGATCCCGGCACGGCCTCGTAGGGGCGGGATTCAAACCCGCCCGCTCCCAAGGCGCCGATGACTCCCCGTCGGTCGGCCAGGAACTAAAGGACCTGGATTCCGGCTTCCGCCGGAATGACGAAGAGGCTTGCGGAATTGACGAAGAGTTTCGCGGGAACGACGAGGCGTTGTGCATCGATTGGCTCGGCCGCATCAGCGGTACTCGTGGGGACCCCACGGAGCGTTGTAGTACGTGGCGATGGCGCGGCCGGGCGGGGCCACGGCATCCAGCCGCTCGCGGTCGGCGTCGGTCACCGTCACGTTGATCGCGCCCAGGTTCTCCGCCCACTGCTCCGGCGTGCGCGGGCCCACGATGGGACTGGTGATGCCCGGCTGCCGCATGTTCCATGCCAGCGCCAACTGGCCGGGCGTGCAGCCCTTGTCGTTGGCGATGGCCGTCAGCTCATCCACCACCGCAAACGCCTCGTCGGTAAAGAGGCCGCGCTGGCGCTGCGTCTCGACGCTGCGCTCGTAGCGCGACCCGGACGGAGGCGCTGCCCCCCGCGCATACCGGCCGGTCAGGAATCCGCCCGCCAGCGGCGCCCAGGGAATGATGCCGATGCCGAAATTCAGCGCCATCGGCACCAGCTCGCGCTCGACGCGGCGGTCGAGCAGGTGATAGGGCGGCTGGTCGCAGATCATGCGATTGAGCCCCAGCTCGCGTGAGAGCCACAACGATTCCACCACCTGCCAGGCCGGAAAGGTGCTTGTGCCCACGTAGCGCACCTTGCCGGCGCGGATGAGGTCGTCCAGCGCGCGCAGCGTCTCGTCCAGCGGCACGTCCGTCACGGGCCGGTGCACCTGGTAAAGGTCGATGTAGTCCGTTTGCAGGCGGCGCAGGGAGGCCTCGCACTGCTCGATGACGTGGCGCCGGCTGTTGCCCTGCGCGTTCGGATCGTCGTCGTCCATGGGGAAGTGGACCTTGGTGGCCAGCACCACGCGCGAGCGACGGCCCGACCCTTTGAGCGCCTTCCCGACCATGGTCTCGCTGGTGCCGCGGCCGTAGGAATTGGCCGTGTCCAGGAAGTTGATGCCGGCGTCCAGCGCGCGGTCGACGATGGCCTGCGTCTGGTCTTGATCGGTCACCTGGCCGAAGTTCCAACAGCCCAGGCACAGCGGGCTGACCTTGACCCCCGTGCGGCCGAGATTGCGGTACTCCATGGCTCAGTCTCCCCGTGCGCGCCGTTGCCGCTGAGCCGAGTGTGTCACGCCGTCCGTGGCGGCGCAGGTGGATGCGTCGTGCGGCCCTTCGAGGATGTCCCTGGGTGTCATTGTGGCTCCGGGACGTCGGCTGTGACGGCAGACTCGTCGAGGAATGCAATCACCAAGGCGACCGTCGGCAGGCGCTCGCCGGTTCGGTGAATTCCATCCGCGACATTCTCGACCGCCTCTTCGAGCCGGCGAGCACCGGTAGTCTTTACGCCACGGGTGCCCGCGACCGATAATTCAGCGTCAGCGCGGAATGCCTCTCAAGCAAGGACAAGATCCGATGCCGACGCCCTCCCCGACCGTGCCGCAAGTTGCGCCCTTGACGGCCAGTCAGATCGCCCAGTTCAAGCGCGACGGCGTTCTCGTGCTTCCGGCGGTGCTCGACCCAGATCTCTGCCGCCGCGCCCGGGACGACATGTGGGAGACGATTGCGGCAGACCTGCCCCGCATGAAGCGAGACGATCCCTCGACGTGGGGCCCGATCACAGCAGAGGAAACCGCCGGCTTCAGCGCCCGGCGTCCCGCAGACGGAGGCGAGCCGCTCTTGAGCGGCAAGGGCCACCGGTTGACCATTCGCAATGGGTCTCAAGATCTCGCGCTCGACCTTGGTCCGCGGGCGGCGTGGCAGGTCGCCGAGCAACTGCTCGGGAAGGGGACGGTGGTATGGCCCGCCGGTCTGGACCAGTCTGGGTTTGCGACGGGCCCCTGCTTTATGGACGACGGCGCCATGGAGGGACTCGCGAGTCACTTGGGCCGGCAAATCGAGAACTACCGGGAAGCCGCGAGTTATACGACGGAGGATCTGCGGGTGCCCAAGACCGGTCCGGTGTGGATGAACGGACAGGGGACGCGCGGGCTGTATTGCACGCTGCCGAACAGCCCCTCGCCAGGGCCGAACTGGCGCGGCTCCCATTCCGACGGCCCGTGCTATGGCCGGACACGCCTACAGTTCGCCGCCTACATCGACGACCTTCCGCCCGCCTCCGGCGGCTTCACCGTGTGGCCGGGCAGCCACACGCGGATCTGGGAGCAGCAGTGGAAGGCCTTTCACGAGCACGGGACGACGCACACGGGCCAGCGCGAGCAGATGCGCATGGCGGGGGGCTATGACGCGCTTCCAGACCCGCTCTTCGAACAGATCAAGGCCGATACCCAGCCTTTCGAGACGCATGGGCCGGCCGGCACCTTGGTCTTGTGGCACACGAAGATTTTGCACATCCCCGGACAGAACAAGTCCAGCGATGTGATCCGGCAGGCCACGATCTACGGCTATCTCAAAACGCTCGACTCGCTCTCCGATGCGCTGGCAATGGACGATGACGGCGACGGCATCTGGCGCGACTGGTCCGATGAGGTGCGCGCGATCGACGAGCGAAGCTAGACGGAGGGAGAACGCTCGCGGAGGAGAACGGCCGCGTAGCACGCCCTGGATAACGGCGTTGCGGAGTGCCAGGCCGGTGGCCTGACATCCTGGCCGCCGCGGGAGCTGGATTGAGCTGTCGCCATGCCCAGGTAGGGGGCGCCGTGGGTCAGTGGATGGCGCCCAGGGTGGGTGATCACTCCCGTCGTGCCGAGCGCCACTCCGAACCGCGTAAAGTGGACCCCACTCGTTGCCGGCGGAGTCGCCACATGGCAATCACCAAGCCCAACGGCAGGCGCGAGGCGCTCGGCCGAGGCTCCTATTCGTTCCCTGGTCTCACCGTGCAGGTCGAGCGCACCGAGACCCTGATCCCCGCGCACGAGAACCAGTGCCCCTGCGGGTTCCTCTTTCAGCTGGCCAGTGGCGAGTTGGTGGTGGGCGGGCCACGCACCGTCGAGCCCGAACTCACCTGGCGCCGGTCGCGTGACGGCGGCGAGACGTGGTACGCCGCGCCCGCCTGGCCCAGCTTCTACGTGCACCAGTTCGACGACGCCGAGCTGCTGCACGTGGGAACGCCGGGCGAACCGTGGCTCACGCGCGGCGACGCGCCGGGCGCCTATCGCTTTTCGATCCATCGCTCACACGACAACGGGCAGACGCACGCCCCGGAATCGGCCCTGATCTCGGGTGTTCCCGAGCTGGCGGAGGAAGACAGCGAGAAATGGGGCCGGCACTTCTACGCCTATGTGGATCACGGCCTCGTGGCGCTGCGCGACGGGAGTCTCCTGGCCACCGTGCTCGGGAAGTTCGCCGGCGACGTCAAGCACCGGGTGTTCGTCATTCGCTCGGACGATCGGGGAGCGACCTGGCGCTATCGCGCGACCGTGGCCTTTGACCTCAACCCGACCCATACGCATCACATCGAGGGCTTCACCGAGCCCGATCTGCTCACGCTGCCGAGCGGCGACCTGCTCTGCTTCATGCGCACCGGCGGGCGATACGAGGGGCTCCACACCGCGCTCGCCATGAGCCGGTCCGCGGACGACGGTCATACGTGGAGCGCTCCGGAACCCGTCGCCGACCGCGGCGTCTTGCCCAAGGCCTGCCGCATGACGAACGGCGTTCTCGCCGTGATCTATGGCAGACCTGGCGACTGGCTCGCCTTCAGCCGCGACGACGGCCACACCTGGATGGGACACACTTGCCTCAACCTGGGCACCCAGGCCTGGGACTGCGGCAACTACGATTGGGTGATCGAGGTGGCGCCCGACACGCTACTGGCTGCCTATGCCGAGACGGACCGCAACGACCCGCGGCGCAGCGCCATTCTCGGCGCCTGGATAACCGTGAAGCCGACCTAGCCGGCTCTGATCACCGTCCCGAGTTCAAGTGTGATCCCCTCGGATGGCTAGCGGGCGACGTCGAAGCGATAGACCGGATCGATCACCTGCCGGACTCGCCCGGGGAACCGGCTCACGATGCGGGGCGCCACGCGGCGCATGCGCTTGGCGACGTGGCGGCGCAGGTAGATCATGCTGACGACCATGGCGAGCAGCGAGCCGAGCGCGGCCATGGCTCCCAGGGCGCCGCCAAACATCAGGCCGGCCAGGGTGCCGTTCGCCGCGCCAAGCGGCACGACGTCGACACGGGTATAGAACGATTTGAAGCCGAAGCCCCAGTCCACGCCCCAACCCTGAGAGACATCCATGCCGGCGACCATGCCGGCCGTGGCGGCCACCGCCAGGCCGACGCCGAGCGCCCAGGTCACCCCCGCAACGTTCTTGAACAGCAGGCCCCAGACAATGCCGAAACCAATGAAGCTGAAGACCGGGATATGCACGGTCATGGAGAGGTTGTAGAGATCGCCCTCGTCGACCACCTGCGGGGCGGAGAAGACGAGCGGCATCCAAATCGCCGCGATGATGGCCCCGAGAACGAGCCCGACCTTGAATCCGCCCCAGCCGCGCAGCCAGTCGGTGACGAGCTTGTTCTCGGCGAGGTCGTAGAGCACCGTCGGTGCTTGCCTATGGTCCGACGCGTGCGAGCGCGGCGTTCGCGCCGACCGTGTGCGGGCGCTGCATCAGCCACGCACTCAACATCTGGGTGTCGGCAACCGTGAGTTGAGGACGACTAGCTGTCGCCGCCGAAGCGGTAGACCGGATCGATCACCTGCCGTACGCGGGCGGGAAACCGGGCCACGAGGCCGGGCGCCACGCCGCGCATGCGCTTGGCGACGATGCGGCGAAGGAACAACGTGCTGGCGATCATGGAGGCAAACGCCCCGAGGATGGTCGCGGCGGCTCCCGCGCCGGCATGGATGAGCGCCTTGACCACGCCGACGGCAAGCCCCTGTGGCTCGACGTCGATGGGGTTGTAAAACGTTTTCACGTTGAATCCCCAGTCCAGGGACCAGCCCAGGCCGGCGGCCAGCCCCTCGGAAGTGCCGGCGCAGACGCCCAGAACCAGCCCGAAGCCAAGCAGCCAGGTCACTCCGGCGGCCAGCCGAAACAAGAGACCCCAAATCACGCCGGCGGCGATAAAGGCGGCGATGGCAACAATCGTGGCCATCGCGAACCCATACCACTCGCCCACGAAAAACGTCGGCGAGCTATATGACAGCGCCAGCCAGATGATCGCGACGATGCCCCCGATTGCGAGCCCAACCCTGAACCCTCCACGGCCGCGGAGCCAGTCGGTGAGGAACTTGTTCTCGGCAAGGTCGTAGGGCACTGGCGCAACCTCACACTCTCAGCCGACGGAACGGACGGGCGTCGACCCTAGATCCTAGCCGCTATCGTGCCACGTCAGGCCGGGGCACTGCGATTCCCGCAAACTCACGCCGTCTTCAACGCATGCTGGGGGCGGCTGTGCGATCTTCAGTCCGTGCAGCCAGCTGCTGAGGAAAAAGGGCCCATGCCGCGGTTTGGCGAGCTCAAACGTCCGGCGGATGCCGGCGATATCCGGTCGCTGACCTTTGACGAGTCCGAGTTCAAGCGACGGTACGAGGCGCTGCGGAGTGCCATGGCGGACGAGGGTCTGGACGCGCTGGTCTGCACGTTTGCGCCCAGCGTTTGCTATATCAGCGGCTACGAGACGCTGGCGTCGTTCGTGCCCGCGTTTCTCATCGTCGGG
This sequence comes from Chloroflexota bacterium, assembly GCA_034421255.1. Classification (GTDB taxonomy): domain Bacteria; phylum Chloroflexota; class UBA11872; order UBA11872; family UBA11872; genus JAJECS01. The sequence continues at coordinate 10,505 of DAOUKN010000039.1, forward strand.
ATTGACCGCGAGCCGACGTTGCTGGTGGACGACTTCGAGGTCTTCAACGCGTTGGTGTCGAGTTGGGTCGAGGACGTGGTCACGTATCCGTGGTCGGAGGACCCTGCCGGTGCGCTGGTCGATGTGTTGCGCCATCGAGGCTGGGACAAGGCGAGACTGGGCTGGGAGCACCATCAGCACGGAGGCGCGCACCAGAGCTATCTGCACGCCGCGGAGTCGGTGGGCGCCTCGTGGAGCTACGTCCACTGGCTGGTGGATGGCGTCCGGGCGCGAAAGAGCCCGGCCGAGATTGCGGCCATTCGGTCCGCCGGGGCCATCACGCCGCGCGGGTTTGACGCCGCGAAGGCCGAGCTGCGTCCGGACGCACCCGACACCAAGGTGGCGGCAGCCGCCTATCGAGCGCTGGTGGGCGCCGGCAGCGAGCGCATGTCGATTCAGCCCATCATCACCGCCGGCCGTAACTCCGGCATTCCACACACCACCTTCGGGCGCTCCCGGCTGACGCCGGGGCACCCGGCGATTCTGGAGTGGGGGGCGTGCGTCAAGCGGTATACCGCGCCCATGATTCGCATGGGCGTGATCGGCGAGTTGGCCGATCCGGTTTGGGACGTGATGTACGCGGCGTGCGTGGCGGCGGTGGAGCGAACGATCGCCGGCATGCGGCCCGGCGTGTCCACGCTCGAGCTTGGCGAGCACGCGTCCGAGCCGCTGAACGAGCTGCCGTCGCGCATTTTCAGGGACGGCAATCGCGGGTATTCGGTGGGCCTGAGCTTCGAGCCGGACTGGATGGACGTGCCCGGCTTGCAGATTTGTCCCCGCAGCGGCCGCACCGACCGGTCGGTGGCCACCTATCCGACGCTCGAGGCGGGCCACGTGTTTCACGTGCGGGCGGTGGCGCGCGACGTGGGCCGAGCGGGAGTGGGCGTGAGCGAGACGGTGGCCGTCACCGCTGACGGCTGCGAGGTGCTGACCGACTACCCCCGCGATCCGATCGGCCTCGGCTAGCGACGGCGCGACCGTGCGCTATGTTGCCCGTGGAGGTGAGGACGTAGTCCAGGAGCGGCGAGCGACATGAAAGTGGCACGGATTGGGGTTGTGGGCACGGGATGGTGGGCCACCGAGGCGCACATTCCGGGGCTCATCGAGCATCCGCAGGCCGAGGTCCCGGCGCTCTGCGACCTGGACGCGGAGCGCGCGACGCGGGCGGCCGAGCACTACGGCGTGGACG
>DAOUKN010000040.1:0-7353 GCA_034421255.1 Chloroflexota bacterium
AGCAGGCCGTAGGCAAAGCTGTCGGACGGGTGGTAGCCGATGACCGATTCGCCGATGGGAATTTGGGCTTCGCGGTCGAGGAAGCCATAGCCGAAGGGAATGTCCCGCGCGGCGATTTCCGCGGATACGTTGACGAAGAACCCCGCGATCACCGCAATGACCAGGATCGCCGAGACGATCTGGACCGCCCATCGCAGCACAACGACGTTGCGCCAGAACGGGACACCCTGGACGTAGAGCAGCTGGTTCACGACCGCAGCCTACCGCGAGCCGGGATGAGCGAAGCCGCAGGGGCTGCATGTGGCCATATAGCAACCAGGGGGATGCTCGCGCATCCCCCCGGATTGCCTTCCCGTTGCTCGCGGGATCGAACTAGCGCAGCGGCGGCGCGTAGATCTGACCGCCCTTCGGGCAATCGGTGCATGGGGCGTTGGCCCACAGCGCGTTCCGACCGCCCTCGCGCGGAAGGTCGATGCCCTCCGGGCCGAGGTTGCGGTTGTAGATCTCGCCGTAGTTGCCCACGCTGCTGATCACGTCCTGCATGAAGGTCTCGTTCAGGCCGAGGGTTTCCTGGCCGAAGCTGCCTTCGGTACCCAGCAGGCGCTTCACCTTGACGTTGTCGCCGGCGGCCATGGCCGCGACGTTGCCGCTGTTCACGCCGTAGGCCTCGGCGTAGATGATCCCGGCGATCACTGTCTTCACCAGGTCGAACCACTGCTCGTCACCGTGGGGGACGACCGGACCAAGCGGCTCCTCGGAGATGGTCTCCGGGAGGATCACGTGGTCGCCCGGGTTCGGCAGCGCGCTGCGGAGCGCGGCGAGCTGCGAGCGGTCGTTGGTGAAGACGTCGCACTGGCCTTCCTGGTAGGCGTCAAGCACGACATCGGTGTCCTCGAACACGATCGGGTTGTACTCGAGGTTGTTCTGGCGGAAGAAGTCGGCCATGTTCAATTCGGTGGTCGTGCCGCTGGTCACGCAGACCGAGGCGCCGGCCAACTCAAAGGCGGAGCTGACTCCGAGGTCCGCGGGGACCATGAAGCCCTGTCCGTCATAGAACGTGGTGTGGATGTAGTTGCCCCACTGGGCGTCGCGGGAGGTGGTCCACGTCACGGTGCGGACCAGCAGGTCCACTTCGCCGGACTGGATCGTCGGGCCACGCTCAGCCGCCGTGATCAGCACGATCTCGATGGCTTCGGAGTCACCCAGCACCGCGGCTGCAACCGCTCGGCACAGGTCAATGTCAAAGCCGACGTTACGACCGTTGGCGTCCAGCGAGCCGTAGCCGGGGACGTCGTTACGGCTGGCGCAGATGACGTGTCCGCGCTCTTGCACCGTGGCCAGGCGGCTGGTCATCGGCTCCGGTGTCATCTCCGCCTGGGCGACGGCCGGTACTTCCTCCGCCGCCTCTTCCCCATCGCAAGCCGCGACGACGAAAGCGAAGACGGCCATCATCATCAAAACCAACGCCAGCTTCCAGCGCATCAGCTACTCCTGAGCCGTGGCAGCGGGCCTCAGCGTCCGCCACTCACAAGTGTTGCGTGCAAGCGCACGCACTTGGGGTTCCACGTGTGTAGTCCCCGCCTACCGCGCCCATGGTACGGCTGCGAGCCAAACATAATCAAGCTACTAAACCTCTGAACAAATGGCGTGTCACCGCGGGCATCCGCCCATCCGCTCGATAGCCTCTTCGATGGGCTCAGAGCCTGCCCCACACTCGATGACGCGGCGAACGGCTGGGGTAGCGTCCACGGCCTCTCAGACCGTTTCGCCGGGTGGCGTTAGCCCATGCCTTGACGGCCAAACACGGCCGGCGCGGCGATTTCGCTAGCCGAGCGCCCGCCGGAACGCCCCATCGAGAATCTCGAAGGTGCGGTCGAGGTCGGCGTCGTCGTGGGCGATCGAGACGTACCACTTTTCGTTGGGATTGAGCAGCAAGCCGCCGCGAATGCACTCGACGCTCCAGCGGTGGCCGAAGTCGCCGTCGTGCTCTTGCAGGTCCATCCAGGTCTTCGGGTGGGCGTTTTCCATGAACCGGACGCCAAAGACCGGGTCTTCGCCCAACGCTTGCGTGGGGACGCCGTGCTTGCGGCCCAGGTCTTCGATGCCCCGGCGCAGACGGGATCCGGTGGCTTGCAAACGGTCGTAGAGGCCGTCGGTCGAAAGGACATCGAGCGCGGCGATGCCGGCGGCGGCGCCGACGGGATTGCCGCTGAACGTGCCGCTGGCCCAGGCCACGTCGCGCGTCGAGCGTGACTGGCGCGCAAACACGTCCATCACGTCGGCGCTTCCCATGATGGCGGCCAGCGGAAACGCCCCAGCCATGGCCTTGCCGTAGGTGGCCATGTCGGGCACCACGCCGTAGCGCTCCTGGGCCCCACCCCAGGCGATGCGAAACCCGGTGACGATCTCGTCGAAGATGAGCACGATGCCGAGGCGGGCGGTGATCTCGCGGAGGCCTTCGAGAAAGCCGGGCTCGGGCTTGAGCACGCGCTGCAGCGGCTCCACGATCACGGCGGCCAGCTCGTCGGCGTGAGATTCAATGAGCTGTTGCGTGATCTCCAGCTCGTTGAACGGGGCCACGAGCACCTCGTCCCCCAGGACGCTTGGGATCCCCGCCGAATCAGGCTCGGAGTGCGGGTAATCGCTCGCGTCCGTGGGCACCGTGCCCCACAGTGCGTAGTCGTGCATGCCGTGCCAGGCGCCCTCGAACTTGAGGATCTTGGACCTGCCGGTGAAGGCCCGCGCACCGCGCAACGCCAGGTGCGTGGCCTCGGTGCCGGTGCTGGTGTAGCGCAGCTGGTCGGCGCAGGGCACGGCGTCGATCAGCTTCTCGGCCAACTCGATCGCCGGGACGTTGAGGAAGAAGTAGGTCGTGCCGCGGCTCAGCTGGGTTTGCACGGCCGCTTCCACGACCGGATGCGCATGGCCAAGCAGCACCGGGCCGGAGCCGAGGAGATAGTCGATGTACTCATCGCCGTCGACCGTGCGCAGACGGCTGCCGGCGCCGGACTCGAACACCACGCTGACCTCGTCCGGAATGCTGAACCGCCCCAGCGCTCCCGCGGTCAGCACACGCTTGGCTCTTCCCAGGAGTTGCTCGGACGACGTCGTGGGCGTGGACATCACAGACTTCTGCCTCTCATGCCGTCTGGTGGCGCGGGCGACGTGGCGCCGATGGTAGCGCGTGGTGGGCGTGCCGCCGGAACCGCGTTCAGGTCGCGAATCACGGTCTCGGCGGCGTTGTGGCCGGGCACGCCGCTGACCCCGCCTCCGGGATGGCACCCCGACCCACACAGATAGAGCCCGTCGAGCGGCGTGCGGTAGGCCGCGCAGGCGGGCAGCGGACGCGCACCGAGCATCTGATCGATGGTCATGTCGACGTGGTGCATGTTTCCGCGCGTCATGCCGGCCCGCGCCTCGATCTCGGGCGGTCCGTGGAGGTAGGCGTCGCTCACGATATCGGGGAAGTTGGGGGCGTAGCGCGCGACCTGGGCGATGAGCGCGTCGGTGATCCGTGCCCGCTGCGCCTCCCAGGCGGCTGGCGGGAGTCCCACGGGCGCGTACTCGACCCAAATCGAGATCGTGTGATGACCGGGAGGCGCTGCCGAGCGGTCGTAGACCGATGGGCACACCAGCCCGAGGACGGGCTCGGAGGGCATGTGACCGGCGCGTGCCTGGTTCCAGGCCAGGTCGATGTGGTCCAGCGATTCGCAGATGCGCACGTTGGCGCCATGCTGGGGACCGTCTCCCGGCAGGGCGCGCCAGTCCGGCAGGCCCGTCGTGGCGCAGTGCAGCTTCAGATAGCCCGCGTTCATCCGCAGGCGGCGAACCGAGCGGAGAAACGGCTCCGGCAGGTGCTCCGGCGGGACCAGGTGGGAAAGCGTGCGTTGCGGGTCGGCGTTGGAGAGCACGGCGCGGGCGGTGACGACGGTGCCGTCGGCAAGTACGACGCCGCCGGCATGGCCGTCGGCCACGTGAACGCCGGCGACCGGCGCCGAGGTGCGCACCTCCGCGCCGGCAAGCTCGGCGGCCTGGCGCAGGAGTCGTGTGACGGCGCCCATGCCACCCTGCGGGAACCCCACCAGACCCCGTTGACCGAGCCGCGACGAGAGGGCGGCGGCGAAGGCGAAATAGAGCAGCCCGCCCGCGTTGTCGGTGGTGCCGGCGTCGAAGGTGGTCCCCAGCGAAGCCTTGACGCGCGGCGACTCGAAGTAATCGTCGAGGAGCTGGCGTCGGGTGCCGGTGACAAGGGTGTGCGCGATGGAGGCGTGCGGTCCCTCCTCGGCAGTGCGTAGGAACTCACCCAGGGAGGGTGGGGGCGTGAGGAGGTACGGGTCGAATAGCGCCGCCGCGTCTGCCCAGAACTTGACATAATCATCGTAGGCGTCGGCATCGTGACGCGAGACGCGGGCGATTGACTCCCGCGTCCGCTCCAGGTCGTTCCAGGCGAGCAGGTGCTCGCCGTCGGCAAATGGGTGGAACTGCGGGGGATCGCGTCGAAACACCCGCAGGCCGAGGTCCACGAGTCGCATGTCATCCAGGATCCGCGGATGGAACAGGACGAAGCTGTGCGCGCAGGTGGAGAAGTGGAAGCCGGTGAAGAGCTCGTCGGTGGTGGCCGCGCCGCCGACCTTGGGTCCCTGCTCCAGCGCCAGCACTCGTAACCCGGCCCGCGCCAGGTAGAACGCCGCCACGAGTCCGTTGTGGCCGCAGCCGATGATGATCGCGTCGTAGTCCATTCGCCCTCTCAGCGTCGGCGGCGCGTGTTGGAGCAGCGTACTCCCGCGGCGCCGGTGACCCGGCGAGTCCGCGCGGTTGTCGTTGGAGCGGCTAGCTCCGGTTGCCCGCGCACTCGGTGCGCAGCCAGTCCAGGCTGGCCGTGAGCCAGTGCTCGGTGTCGTAGTCGGGCCGCGGGACGACCTCGACGTAGTGGCACAGGTCGTCGGGGTCCGGCGCCTCCGCCTTCAAGATGTCGAGCATCGCCGGAATCGGCACGCTGCCGAGGCCGATGGGCGTGTGAAAGAAGGCGCCGGTGGCGATCTGGGTGATGGGCTGCGCCCGCATGTCCCGTAGGTGCGTGGCGACGGTGTAGCGGGCCACGTGGCGGACTCCGTCGAGCGGGTCTTCATTCACGGCCATGGAGTCGGCGAAGTCGAACACATGACGCAGGCTCGTCGAGCCCAGGCCCTCATGAACCAAAGCGAACTCCGAGCAGCGGTAGTCCATGTGGTTTTCGGTGGCGAGCGTCAGGCCCATGGCGTCGGCGATGGGCAGCAGCGTCTTGAGATTGCCGATGATCCGGTCGATTTGCTCGTCGATGGAGGGGTCCTTGGCGTAGTGGTTCAGGCGGCCGGGTTGTCCGTGTACCAGGCTGAGGACGCGCGCGCCCGCGGCCTGCGCCAGCTCCATGGCCCGCACCGCGATGTCGAACGGGGTGCCGTCGGTCCAGCCGGTCCGCACGGCGGTTGCCCGCGACATGTCGAAGGTGGGGATTGGGCGGCCGCTCCACGACGGGTCGTAGCTTCCGCTGCCCCACTCGTGCGACGGCGCGGCCAGGTCGACGGATGCGGACGCGAGATAGGTGAGATTCCGCTCGGCCATCCGGTCGCGGAAGGCACGAGCGCGGTCGGCGTCCTCGAACCAGCCGCAATCCATGGCCAGCGACGAGAGCCCATGCGCCACCACGCGATCAACCATCCAGTCGATCGGCAATTCGCCGGGCGGCGGCGGCTCGACGCCGCGCAGGTAGATGGGCGCCTGCATCTCGCCGACGAACTCCGGGTCGTCCGACCGCATCCACGGGAAGGCGACCCAGCGATATGTCTCGTGCGAGAGTCCGAGCTTCATTGGACGGCGAGATGGGGCTCGAAGTACTGGCCCTGCTCTTCCAGCAACCAGCGCTTACTTTCAAGCACCCACGCTTCCGGGTCGTGCTGCGGCGGCGGCGAGATCTCGATGTTGGCGAGCAGGTTGGCCGGGTCGGGCGCCTCGGCTTGCAGCAGCGCCAGGATCTCGCCGATGGGCGAGTCGCCGTGCCCCACCGGCGAGTAGTGGAAATGCGGCTCCCAGGTATCCCGCAACGGCTGAGCGCGGAAGTCCTTGAAGTGCACCGCCACGACATTGCGCGCCGCGATGCGCGCGCCTTCCAGCGGGTCTTCGAGACTGGGAAACGGGTTGGCGGTGTCGAGGGTGATCCGCAGCCAGGGCGAGTTGATCGCGTCCACCACGCCCGCGACCTCGGCGACCTGGTAGTCCATGTGGTTTTCCCAGGCCATGATCACGCCAAGCTCCTCGGCCACCGGTGTCAGCGTGGGGAGATGCCTGGCGGCGCGCGCCATTTGCTCGTCGATGGGCGGGTCGGTCGAAAAGTGGTTGTGCACGTTGGGCAGCCGGTGGGTCATGGTGGCGATGTTGAGGCCGGCCCAATGATTGAGCTTGAGCTGGCGCACGGCGTTGTCGAACTCGAAGCTCTCCCACTCGTCGTCGGTGGCGGCCATGTTGACGGTGAGGCCGCCATTCCAGATCAGTCCGCGGTCTTCGACCTTGCGGCGCATGGCTTCGGCCCCGGCCCGGTCGTCGATGTATTCGCCGGGATGCGCGTAGAGGCCCTGGAGTCCGAGCGCGGCGGTCTTGTCGACCATCCAGAAGAAGCGGTTGTCTTCCGGCGGTGGGGCTGTGAACGACTGCAAGTAGGCCAGCGGCCCGCCGCCGGCGCGATATTCAGGGCCGTCACGCCGGATCGACGGCTGGAATGCCCAGCGATAGCACGCGATGGAGATGCAGAGCTTCACGCGAGGCTCCGGCGGTAGTCGGCGGCGACATTATGTCGCACGGCGGCGCAGCTTGCGGCGCCTCCGTCATCCGTCGCGAGATTGACGCTTCACGGTCGAGCAGTTTAGGTTCAAACGACAGCCGCGTCCGCCGTGGCCGGGTTGATTGGCTATTACCGATCCGGCCGGCCCTGGCGCCCGTCGGCCTGGCGATTGGCGCGGTGAGGCACGCCCGAATCAGGATAGGGGACGCCTTTTTGAGCTTGGAGTCCCGGTTAGTGGGGGAGGAGGCGCTCCAGGGCGCCGCGCAGGCCAAGCCGCGCAGCGAATGGTCGCTTGCCTGGCGGCGTCTCTATCGCAACAAGGGAGCGCTGGTCGGCGGCGTCGTGCTCATTGTCATGGCAACCGGCGCGATCTTCGCCGACGTAATCACCACTGAACGGCTGGACTATTACAACGTTCCGGGAGCGCTGCTGCCGCCGGGCACGGATGGCCACCTGTTCGGCACGGACGACATCGGGCGCGACGTGTTCAGTCGTGTCGTGCGAGGGGCCCGCATCTCCTTGCGCATCGGCTACACGGC
>DAOUKN010000041.1:0-15318 GCA_034421255.1 Chloroflexota bacterium
GCCATACCTGACTGCGCAGATTGCCGGCGGCCTGATGGGCGCGCTGCTACACGCCTGGACCTGGCCGATGGGACCCGGCACGGCGCTCACCCTGCCGGCCGCCGACGTGAGCGCCGGGCAGGCCTTCCTGCTCGAAGCCGTGCTGACGTTTCTGCTGGTCTCCGTGGTCATCGGGGTGGCCGTGACCGGCAAGGTGCCGGCGGCCGCGGCGGGCGCCGCCCTCGGCGCCACGCTGGGAGCCTTGATCCTGGTCGGCGGCCCGATCACCGGCGCCTCGATGAACCCGGCGCGCAGCCTGGGGCCCGCCATCGTGAACTGGCATTTCGAGGCGCACTGGATCTACTGGCTTGGACCGATAACCGGCGGGCTCGTCGCGGGCGTCGTCGGCGTGCTCACGCACAATCTGCGGAGCGGCGTCGACGACGATTAGCTAGCCGGCGCGGAGACGCTCGCCGTAGGCCTTGGCCTGCGCCACGATGTCCACGCCCACGGTCTCGCTGAAGGCGTCGAGCAAGCGCAACGTGATCGGCCCCACGGCGCCGTCGCCGACCGGGCGGTCGTTGAAGCGCGTGGCCGGCATGATGACGAACGGCGTCGAGGCGAAGAACGCCTCCTGCGCCACGATGACGTCGTAGGGCTCGAGGTTGGCCTCACGGACAGGCACGCCGATTTCGTCGGCCAGATCCAGGATGCTCTGCCGCGTCACCCCGCGCAGGATGTGCCGCGGCTCGGGCGTGAGCAGTTCGCCGTCGCGAACGACGAAGAAGTTGGAGCCGGTGCCCTCGGTCAGATAGCCGTCCTCGTCGATCAGCACGGCCCAGGTGTCCGCACCGTGCCGCTGGGCTTGATTAAGCGCCAGCCGGTAGTGCATCCGCGAGCGGCTCTTGACCTTCGGATCGAGCAGGCGCCCGGGGATCGCATGCTGCCGCGGCACGTACGCGTGCACGCCGGTGTCGAACCAGTCCGCCATCGGGCCGATGTAGGGAATCAGCGGCCAGGTATGGATCGCCACGGTCGGTTGACCCGCCTCGGGCGCAACGTCCGCGTAGAGCGCGAAGACTCCCGGCGACACGTTGTGCACGATGGTGAAGTCGACGTCAGCCGGGTAGAGCGGCGCGTTGCGGCGCACGAGTTCGTCGGTGGCCTTCTCCAGCTCGTCCAGCGTCATGCCGCAGTCGATGTCGCTGGCCGCCATGGACGCCCCGAGCCGCTCCAGGTGCTCGCGCAGCTTGAACGGACGGTGCGCGAACGAGCGCGTGGTCTCGAACACCATGTCGCCCCATACCAGCGCCGAGTCAAAGACCGACACGCGCGCGTCGGTTTCGGGCACGAATTGGCCGTTCATGTAGACGGTTCGACCGTTGTTCATGGGCATGAATCCTTGAGATGGGTGGCCGCGCGCGACGGTCCATTATGGACGGCGTGCGGCACGAGCGGACGTTGGGCCGAGCCCATCATTCAGGCGACGCATGCAGCCGGAGACCAAGGGCCTGCATGACCTTGAGCACGGTGGCGAATTCCGGGTTGCCGTTCGGTGAGAGCGCCTTGTAGAGGCTTTCACGGCCCAGCCCGGCATCCGTGGCGACCTTTGTCATGCCCCGGGCCCGGGCGACGTCGCCCAGGGCAGCAGCGATGAGCGCCGGGTCACCGTCCTCGAATGCCGCTTCGAGGTAGGCGACGATGTCCTCGTCGGTCTCCAGGTGATCCGCCGGGTCCCACGGACGCGTTGCTGTGGTTGCCATGCCTCTGTCCCCCTAAAGCCCTCGTGCCAAGCTGCGCGCCCTTGCGATGTCCCGCTGCTGGCTGCTCTTATCGCCGCCGGCGAGCAGAATCACCAGATCCGAACCGCGCCTCACGAAGTAGACGCGATAGCCCGGTCCATAGTCGATGCGCAACTCCGAGACGCCTGCGCCAACAGGCCGGACATCCCCCGGATTGCCCAATGACAATCGACGGATGCGTATGTCGATGCGCGCCCGTGCCTGCCGATCTCGAAGCCGCCTAAACCAACGGGTGTAGACATCAGTCTCGCGAACCGCGATCAGTACTGTCACAGTGTATCCCAAGGGATACGCAGCGGCAACGCCCGGAACACCAAACCCCGCCCGGAGATCACGTCCGACCTAGCGCTATGCGCATCCCGCGTGGCGTGGACTGGGCCATTCACCCCGGGCACGGGCGAACTCTAGAGTCGGGTTAGGCCCCGGAATCGACCAGCTTGATCGCGAGTCGCTTGTCGAGGGCGGCCGCGGCCCTGTGCAGCGTCCGCAGCGTCACCGAGGCGTTGTCGGGATCGAGCAGGCGGTCCAGGGAAGCCCGGCTCGTATTCATGCGCCGCGCCATCTCGGCCTTCCCAAGGCTCTCCGTGGTCATCGCCTGGTCGATCTGCCAGGCAATGACGCGCTTGACCGCCACGGCCTCGGCGTCGCCAAGCATGCCGTCCGCATCGAGCAAGTCATCCAGCGAGGACCCGAGGTGCGTGTTGGTCGTGTTCGTCACGATGCGTCCTCCCAGGCGCGCTGGCCCCAATCCGGGTGCGGAAGAAGACTGCCGGGACGCGCTTATGGTCCACGAGTACAGCCGAGCGTATCGAAATTGATACGCGTCAGCCAGTGAATGACGGGGGAAAGCGGTCACAGCCTGGCAATCTAGGATTGACCCACGGTTACTTGGAGCCTGCCATGCGCCGCCGACTCTCGGTCTGGGCCTATCCGTGGGATCTCGCCGACGAGGGCGTGGCGGCGGCGCTTGACTGGCTGCGGGACGCGGGATTCGACGCGATCGAGCTGTGCCCCAACTACCACGCCATCTCCACCTTCGCGCCGCGCAACCTGGGGCGGTCGATTCATTACTCCGAACAGGGCGCGGTGTACTTTCCGGCGCGCGCGGTGCGATACGGACGCATCGAGCCCCGAATCTTTGACGAGCCGGATGTGCTGGGTGCATATGCGCAGACCGCCGAGCACGCTCCGGCGCGCGGGATTCAGCTCAACGCCTGGGTCATTGGCATGTTCCAGCCGTGGATCGCCCGCGCCTACCCGGATACGGCGGTGGAGAACGCCCTGGGCGCACGCAGCTTTGCCACGACCTGCCCGGCGAGTCCGGACGTGCAGGAATACCTGGCCGCGCTGGTGACCGATCTGTGCGAGCAGTATCCGGTGCACAGCGCGCTGCTGGAACGTCCGGGGCACGCGGACTTCGCCTACGGGTGGGTACGCGAGCGCATCCTGATCGACCTCGATCCGTGGACCCGGTTCCTGGCGGGGATGTGCTTCTGCGAAAACTGCCTCACCGCGGCGCGAACGCACGGAGTGGATGCCGAGGAGGTGCGGGAGTCCGTCGCCAACGAGCTGCGCGACCGCCTGTCGAGCAAACAAGCGGATGGAGACCTCGAAGCTGTCGTCGCGGCGCGCTGCGAGGCGGACGAGGAGTTCCGGGGCTACCTGGAGGCCCGCGAGCAAACGGCGACGCGCCTGGTGGAAGGGGTGAAGCGCGCGCTGCGCGGGACTGGCACGAAGCTGAGTCTCACCGACTCATCCGCCGGCTGGAGTCCCCGCGGTCTGCGTCTGGCCGATCTGCTGGAGCGAATCGACGGTCTGATGTTGCCGGACGCCACCGACGAAGCGGACGAGGCCACACGGCAGGTCGCGCTGGCGCGGTCGGCCCGTCGCGACATCGAGTTGCTGATCAGCCAGTGGGGCTCCGATGAGCTGGATCCGGGCAGCCCCGAGTTCGCCGCGCGCCTCGACCGCATCACGCGCTTGAACGTGGACCGCGTGGCGGTCTACAACTTCGGCCTGCTGCGGCCGGAGACGCTGGGGCAAATTGGGCGGTTGGTGCGGGAGGCCTTGGCGTCCTAGACGCAACGGCCTTTCGATTGGCCCTATGGGTCATGCAGGCTACTGGGACCTATACCGCAGCCGCGCTCCGTGTGCCGCGCATATAATCCACTACCGAACGCTCGCCACACGCTTTGAGGTTCGTCCTTCATCCACGTGACTCAACTTTCGCCAGCGACCTACCCCTCACAGAAGGCTCGGGGCGCGTATTACACACCTGAAGCGATCGCCTCGCAACTGGTTCGCTGGGCCGTCCGAAACAGCACCGACCGCCTCATCGACCCGTCATGTGGCGACGGTCGCTTCGTCGCCGCCCATCGCAATAGTTGGGGTGTGGAACAGGACGCCATAGCCGCTGCCACGGCTAAGCGACGTGCGCCGTGGACGACGATTCACCAGGGCGACTTCTTTACCTGGGCCGAACAAACCCGCGAGCGTTTCGACTGTGCGGCCGGCAATCCGCCGTTCATTCGCTATCAGAGCTTCAAAGGCCAGGTGCGGAAGCGGGCCCTGGAGTTCTGCGCCAATCTCGGCGTCAAGTTCTCAGGACTCACCGCTTCATGGGCGCCGTTTCTCGTCGCAACCACAGGCCTCTTGCGCACAGGCGGTCGGATGGCGTTCATCGTGCCTGCGGCCATCGGCCACGCGCCTTACTCCGCTCCGCTCCTCGATTACTTGGTCGAACACTTCGACACCTTAAGGATCGTCGCGATTCGTAAAAAGCTCTTCCCGCGTCTCTCCGAGGATTGCTGGTTGTTATTCGCTGAAGGGTTCGGCGGCTCAACGGATGAGATCCGCTTCACACCCGTGGAGCAACTTGGCAACTCCGACGTTCCACCGCTCAATTCAATTGGGATTCCGGTTTGTGAATGGCGGGACGTGTGGAAGCGACGCCTGCGTCCCTACCTCCTGAGCGATAGCGCCCGATCACTCTATCGCGCCGTCGCAAAGCACCAGGATTCGGTGCACTTTGGTGCTGTCGCCTCCATCGGCCTCGGCTACGTAAGTGGCGCAAACGACTTCTTTCATCTCAGGCCGTCCGAGGCGACTGATTTGGGTATTCCAAATGGCCTCCTTCACCCGACCGTGCGCAACAGCCGCGTGCTGCCGAGTAAAGAATTGACGTCACAGACAGTCGATGCATGGCGCCGCTCCGACGAGCCGATGATGCTGCTCCGCCTTCCCAAGAATGGGCACCTACCAACCAGCGTATCGAAGTACCTCAGCACGTATGCAGGTCAGCAGGCCCGCGAAGCGTACAAGTGCCGCATGCGCAATCCTTGGTACTCCGTGCCGGACGTACGTGTGCCTGACTTCTTTCTGACGTACATGGCAGGGCGTTCGCCAAGCCTGGTAAGGAACTTGGCGTCGGCGACCTGTACAAACGCATTGCACGTCGTGCGTGTCCGCGACCGGCATCGCGCCAGCAGCCTTTTGGGCGTGTGGCAATCGCGCTTCGTTCAGCTTAGCTGTGAGCTAGAGGGCCATGCACTGGGCGGTGGACTACTGAAACTCGAACTACGCGAAGCGGCCCAACTCGTGCTCCCATCGCCGCACGTCGTCAGTTGCCTACCTGATTCAGAGATCGAAAGCGCGATATCAACCATGCGAAATTGGAGACATTATGCCTCGACGCAATAGGCCGCATCTAGAAGCAAGCTGGTCAAACAGACTACATGCATTCAGGCATTTCGCAGAGTTTGAAGGACGCACACAAACTCAGAAGCACATTCGGCCACTTCACAAATATGTAACTTCCCGACTTGTCATCGAGGGTGGATTCCATCCCGATGATCTTGTGCCGCGACCTCCGTTCACGGTCAGGCGCAGTGGCACCGAAAGCCTACTAGTCTACGAACCAGAGAGAGCGACCGACAACGAAGCGACTGTTCTCGGGGGTTTGAAGACCAAGAGTGTCGACATCGTTGCCACAAAAGAAGGAATCGGACCCGTTCTAGCAGTTTCCTGCAAGGGCATGACCGGTGCAGTCCGCAATCTAACCAATAGGCTCGAAGAGACCATCGGCGAATGCACCAACATTCACATCAGCTATCCAACACTTGTATTTGGGTATTTGTTCGTCATTCGTGCAAATCAAGAATCTGAGGGCGTAAAGACTAACGATGTTGCAATCAGCGCCTGCGGTGAACCAGTCGAGGCAATCGTTCGCTTTCACGCCGCGTTGAGCGAAATGACAGGCAGGCTCGGGATTCGCGATGACGTGAGCCGCTATGAGGCAGTGTCGATGGCGCTCATAGACATGCAGCCCGACCGTATCGGGCAGCTGATGACAAGCTTTCCGGCTAGTGGCAAACCCACCAATTTCGAGAGTTTCTTCACAACCATGTACCGACGCTACGATGAGCGATATGTCGTAAGCGCGCCGACACTGGCACGGACTACCCGGCGCCTGACGTGGTCGCCCAATTCTCCGGCTTTCGAGTCCGAAGAATTCTCGACGCTTGATTACAGCGTGAGAGTTGGGGCTTGAATGAGTGCACTCGTCTAGGTCGCAGACAAGCTATCGAGCCTCAACACCAGCAAGTTGGCCCCCGCCTTAGATGAACGCCAGCATGCCGTCGGGTTTGGTGGGACGGCCCCGGCGCCAATCTCGGTAGGGGTATTTCTCGAACACTTCCTCGTTGAGTTCGACGCCCAGGCCCGGCGCGTCGGGAAGGACGACGTAGCCGTCCTCGAGCTTCAGCGGCTCGTGCAGGATTTCGGCCCGCAGGCCCACGTCGTCGGCGTGATATTCGAGTACGAGAAAGTTGGGCGCCGTGGCGGCGAAGTGCACGTTGGTCGTGCTCGCGAGGGGTCCCAGCGGGTTGTGCGGAGCCACGCTGACGTAGTGCGCCTCGGCCATGGCGGCGATCTTCTTCATCTCGGTTAGGCCGCCCGTGGCGGCGACGTCGGGCTGGATGATGTCGGCGGCGCCTGTCGCCAGCAGGTCGCGAAACTGAAACTTGGTGAACACGGCCTCACCGGTCGCGATGGGAATGGGGCTCTTGGCGGTGAGCTTGGACAGGGCCTCGAAGTTCTCGGGCCGCACCGGCTCCTCGAAGAACATCGGGCGATGGGGCTTGAGCCGCTCCGCCATCTCCAGCGCGCGCACCGGCTCGAAGATCTTGGCGTGGGGATCGACGCCGATGTCAATGTCGGGGCCGACCGCATCGCGTACGGCCGCCAGGCGCTCCTCGGCGCTATCGACCTGCCGGCTCCACGGCCAGGCGTCGGCGGCCTCGGCAAACGGGCCGATCTTGAGCGCGGTGAAGCCGTAGCGCTCGACCAGGCGGCGCGCATCGTCGGCCAGCTCCGCCGGCGTCTCGCCCTCCGGCGACTGATAGACGCGGATGCGGTCGCGCACCTTGCCGCCCAGCAGCTCGTACACCGGCACGCCGAGCGCCCGGCCCTTGATGTCCCAGAGCGCCTGATCGATGCCGCTGATGGCCGACGTGATGATCGAGCCGGTGGGGAAGCGGCTGCCGGCGTAGAGCTCGTGCCAGACGCGCTCGATGTCGAAGGGGTCCCAGCCCTCGATCCAGGACTGGAAGTAGGTGACCGTCTCGGCTATCGCGCGATCGGGGCCGATGGGAAAGGCCTCGCCGATGCCGGTGATGCCCGCGTCGGTGCGCACGCGCACGATGATCCAGTTGCGGCTGCCCGTCCAGATGAAGTCGCATTGCAGCTTTGTGATCTTCATGTGACACCTCGGTGGACTTTCGCTGGCGCAGGCAAACGGCCGGCTGCCGGGCGTGGTTCGACAGGCTCACCACGAGCGGGAATGTCTCACCACGAACGGGGATGAGGATTCCCGCCGGGTCTAGGCTAGCCGCCCGAAGCGCGCGGCGGCCAGAGGGGGCCGCATTCAAATGCTAACGAGCACCAGTCCGGCAGCCGCCAATCCGGCTCCCGCCAACGTCCCGCGGCTGTGGCGCTCGTGCCACAGCAGGTAGCCCGCGGCGATGGTCAGGAGCGCCGACCCGGCGCTCTGCGCGGGAAACACAATCGTGCCGGGCACGTCGCGTAACGCCAGCAGGATGAGCACCAGCTGGCCCATGTTGACGATGCCGGTCACTACCCCGAGGGCCAGCGGTTCGCGGAAGAAGGCGCGGCCAAAGCCAATTGACGCGGAGTCGTCGACCGCAGGGCGCGGCGACGGCTGGATTCGTCGCCGCATGACGTAGGTCGCTAGAGCTATGGCCGTCGCCGCGGCGAAGGTCGAGGTGGCATACAGCGGAAGATTCTCCATGGGCGCCACCTCGACAAAGGCCTTGGCGGCGATCAGGCCGGCGCCCGTGACGCCCAGCGTGCCGATGACCACCGGCCAATACCACCAGACGCGCAACTGTGCGTCCTCGTTGCGGCCGCTGCGGGTGAGCAACGGCAGTGCGCCGAGCAGCAGCGCAATGCCGATTAGCGTGGGTGGGTCCGGGCGTTCGTTGAACCACACGATCGAGGCCACGGTGGGCACGATGACGGACATGCGCAGCAGCACGAAGGTGATGCCGACGCCCGTGCGCACCAGCAAGAGGTAAATGGCCACGACGGCCAGCGAGAAGCGCGCGCCCTGGACGATCCCCAGTAGCACGGTGGGAGCGTCCACGGTCGCGGTGCCGGCCACGGCCAGCCAAACGGCGCCGACGACCAGACCGGTGGCATAGTTTGTCCCGGTCATCAGGAAGAAGTCGTAACCGCGGGTCTGCGCCCGGCGCAGGGCGAGCGCAAAGCCCACCACGAATAGAATGTGCGCAACGAGAAAGCCCATGGCGTTCGCGGCATGGTCGGCTGCGGCACCGCGGGTGGCAAACCCCATGCGAGATGGGTGGAGCGACATGGCCCGGTATTTGACCGAAGCGGACGTGGACCGCCTGGCCGGCATGGACCTGGCGCTGCAAACTGTGGAGGCGTCGTTCGAGCGGCAGGGTCGCGGGACGTCGGCGAACGTGGGGCGGCGCCGAGCGCGCACGGCGCATGGCGCGCTGCAGCTGATGGGCGCGGCCGATCCCGACCTGGGCGTCATGGGCGCCAAGCTCTACCCAAGCGTTCCCGGCGGACGCATCAGCTTCGTCGTCGTGCTGTTCGACGCGGCCAGCGGGGCCCTGAGCGCCGTCATCGAAGCCGGGCGTCTCAGCGGTCTTCGCACCGGCGCCGCGAGCGGAGTCTCGGTGAAATACCTGGCACCGCCGGAGGTTGAGGCCATCGGGATCATCGGCACGGGCCGGCAGGCGCGAACACAGCTCGAAGCGGTCTGCGCCGTGCGGCCCTCGGCGCGGGTGCGGGTGTTCTCGCGCAACCCGGAGAACGTCCAACATTTCGTGGACGAGATGTCGCCTCAGCTGGACGCCGACCTGGAGCCCGCGGCCACGGCCGAGGCGGCAGTGCGGGGAGCGCAGGTCGTGATCACTGCCACCAATGCCGCCGATCCCGTCGTGGAAGCTGACTGGA
Organism: Chloroflexota bacterium; assembly: GCA_034421255.1. Classification (GTDB taxonomy): domain Bacteria; phylum Chloroflexota; class UBA11872; order UBA11872; family UBA11872; genus JAJECS01. Next base: position 9,285 of record DAOUKN010000041.1, read on the forward strand.
TCGAGCACGGCGCCCACGTCGTTGCCATGGGCACCAACCACCCGCAGCATCGGGAACTCGACAGCGCCGCGGTTGCTCGCGCCGATCGCGTCTTCGTGGACGATCTGGAAGGCGCGAAGATCGAGTGCGGCGACCTGATCTGCGCCGTCGAGGACGGGGCGTTCCAGTGGGGCGAGGCAGTCGAGTTCGGCCAGGTCGTGGCCGGGCGCGCGCCCGGTCGCACCAGCGCCGACGAGATCACCCTGTTCGAGTCGCAGGGCATCGCCCTGTGGGACATCGCGCTCGGCCAGGTCGTACTCGATCGCGCCCAGACCGCGGACATCGGAATCCCCATCGGGGCATAGCGCACAGCGGAGCCGCCGTATGAATCGCCCGGTCGGAATCGAGACGGAATACGGCCTCAATTGCGAAGGGTTCGCGGGGCCGCCCGACTTTGCCTTCGAGTCGGCGATGCTGATTCACGCGGCGCCGCTGCCGGTCGCATTCCGCGGTTGGGACTACACCGACGAGGACCCGCGGCGCGACCTGCGCGGCACGCGGGTCGATGCGCTGGCGCGCGACGCCAACGACCACCTGGGCTCGACCGAACAGAGCTCTCGCATGACCCGCGAAGAGCTGCTGGCCGACACCGTGCTTCTGAACGGGGCGCGGCTCTACAACGATCACAACCACCCCGAGTACTGCACCGACGCCTGCCGCACGGTGCTCGACCTGGTGGCGCAGGACCGCGCCGGCGAGGCGCTAATGCACGAGGCCGAGCAGGCGCATAACACCCGCCTGGACGGCGGCCGGGTGCGGCTGGTCAAGAACAACACGGACTATCACGGGCGCAGCTACGGCTGCCACGAGAACTATCTGACGCTGCGCGAGGTGCCGCTCGACGATCTCGTTGACGCGCTGGTGCCCTTCCTGGCGACGCGTCAGGTCTTCGCCGGCGCGGGTCGCGTGGGCATCGAGGGCGGCGATGCCGGCGCGTTGCAGCTATCCCAGCGCGCCGACTTCTTCGAAACGGTGGTGGGAATCAACACGACGGCGCGCCGGCCCATCTTCAACACGCGCGACGAGCCGCACGCCGATCAGACCCGCTACCGGCGGCTGCACGTGATCGCCGGCGACGCCAACCGCAGCGAGTGGGCGACTGGGATGAAGGCGGCGACGACCGCGCTGGTGCTTGACGCGGTCGAGGGCGGATGGCGGGCGCCCGTTCGTCTGCGCGACCCCGTGGCGGCGGTCCAGCAGGTCTCGCACGACCTCACGCTGAGCGAGAGCATCGAACTCGACGACGGTCTCAATGTTTCGCCGCTCGACATCCAACGGTGGTGGCTGAGTGCCTGCGAACGCTTCCGCGGACGCGACGCCGAGACGGATTGGGTGCTGGACGAGTGGGGGCAGGTGCTGGCCGATTTGCGGAGCGATGCGGCATCCGTGGCGGACCGAGTCGACTGGGCGGCCAAGCTGTCGCTGCTGCGGGAGCTCGGCCCGGCGCCGGAGGCGGCGCGACGCCTCGACTTTGCGTATCACCTGCTGGACCCGAAGCTCAGCGTGCACCAGTGGCTCACGGATCGAGGACGCATGCGCACGCTGGTGACGCCGGAGCAGGTTGAGGGAGCCCGCACCACGCCGCCTTCAGGCACCCGGGCCGCCGTGCGGGGCACGTTGCTGGCCAGGTTTGGACCGGCGATCACCGCCATGGAATGGGACCGCGTCCACCTGCGCCACAACGGCGTGGACGTCACACTGCGGTTGGACGAAGTGGCGGGACCCGACATCGACCGGCTCCAAACCCTGGTTACGGAATCTGTAACCATCGATGATGTAGTAGCCGCGCTTAATGCCAGAGGAGGATGAGCGATGAGCATCACGTGGCGGGTTGTGCCGGTGGGCGAGGTCGAGGCGCCGCCCGATCCGGCCAAGACGGCGCCGGACGAAGAGACCGCGCCGGCCGAGGATGACGACCTGGGCGAGCACGTCCGGCGGATCATTCGTGAGATTCCGGATCCGACGCCGCAGCCCGGCGGGGAGTAGACCCCGCGGCCGATGAAGGACGCGCTATTCGGCACGGAGATCGAGTACGCCAGCGCCGGTGAGTTTCCGCCGGCGCGGGCCGCAACGCTGGTCAAGAACGTGATCTTCGCCGAGCGCCGCTTCGGCATCATCGACCCCGCACCTCGGGAGTGGGACGAAGCGCCGGGGAATGGCGGCTTCCTGTTCAACGGCGCGCGGCTCTACCTCGATTCCGGCCACGTCGAATACGCCACGGCCGAGTGCCGCACGCTGGATGACATCGTGGAGCAGGAGAACGCGGCGGACGCCGTGCTGCTGGACGCCGTGGAGAGCCAGGAGCTGAACCGCCGGCTGTTCTTCATCAAGAACAACACCGACTACCTGGGCAACACGTTCGGCTACCACGAGAACTACGCCGTGCGGCGCAGCCCCCTCAGTCTCGATATGGCAGCCGGCCTGATGCCCTTTCTGACCACGCGGCAGCTCTACGCCGGCGCCGGGATGACGATCAGCGACCGGGACGACGGCGGCCTGCCGTTCCATATCTCGCAGCGCGCGGCGTTCGTGACCATCGACATGAGCCAGCGCGTGCGCTTTGGCGGTCGACCGATCGTCAATCTGCGCGACGAGCCGCTGGCCGAGGACGCCGGGCTGCGGCGGCTGCACGTGATCGTGGGCGACGCCAATCGAAGCGAGTTCGCCACCGCACTCAAGATCGGCTCCACCGCGCTGGTGGCCCAGCTCTTGGAGAGCGGCTGGAGTCCAGACCTGGTGCTGCGGGCGCCGGTGCAGACGCTCAAGGAGATTTCAAGCAATCCGGCCGGCCCCTGGTCGGTCGAGCTGGCGGACGGCCAAACTCTGCCGGCTCTCGACGTCCAGCGCATGTATTGGGATGCCGCCGAGCGCGCCTTCCGCGGCCGCGACAGTGACACCGACTGGACCCTGGACGCGTGGACGGAGTGTCTGGACGGCCTCGAGCGCGATCCGACGGTATTGGTCGGCAAAGTCGACTGGATAACCAAGCTCGAGCAGTTGCGTCGATTCGCCGAGGACTCACCGGATGGCTGGGCAGACTCCGAGCTCGTGAAAGTGGATCTGGCCTACCACCACATCGACCCCACGGTGAGCATCTTTGCCGAGCTGCAGCGGCGGGGCGTAGCTCCGCGCCGCACGCAGGGGGACGTGAATCCGCTGGCCGTGCCCTCCGGCACGCGGGCGCGCGCCCGCGGCCGCATCGTGCGGGCGCTAGTCGAAGCGCAGGCCGACTCGCTGATCGACTGGAAGGACGTCCACCGGAACCTCGGCGCGTTGACGAACTGGAACGACCAGCTCTTCCTCGTCTACCAGTACATCGAGGACTGGCATGAGCTCGATGCCTACGGCGGCTGGGACGTCATCCCCTACCTGATCGACTGGACCGGCGTCGGGGTACGCGGAAAGCTCTGCGAGTTGCCCAATCCGTTTGAGAGCTATACCGCCGTCGCCGAAGAGTTCGCCGACAAGCTCGGCGGGTATCTGCGCCCCTAGCCTGCGGCAGCGCCGTTGAGCGCGGCGGCCAGGTCGTCGATGGCGCCGGCAAGCTCGGTCAGCTGTCGTTTGCCATAGCGGCGAGTAATGTACGCCTCCGCAGCCTCAAGCTCCGCGCGCACGCCCTGCCACTTGGAGTGCCCTCGGCTCGTGAGCACCAGCTGAAACGAGCGGCGGTCGTTGGGATCGATGTCCGCGGTGATCTGCTCGCTGTTCACGAGCCGCTTCACCAGCTCGGAGGTGGCCGCCGGGCTGCGACCGAGCTCGCGCGAAAGCTCCGTGGGCGTGACCGGGCCTTCGGCCTCGGCCAGAAACTGCAATGCACGCGCCAGCGGCAGCGACACGCCCGCCCGCTCGCAGGCCGAGTTGAGGTACTCGGAAACCTGGTGGGACCCAATCAATACCCGGTGGATGACGAGGTCCGTTTTTCCGTTGATTTGGCTTCGCGTGCTCATACCCGCAGGTCTCTCCTTTGGTGCACCGGCGCGTAGCTATCGCATGGTCGCGCGCGGGGATTGTGTAAACGGCCTTCCGGCCGTGACGGTTTTGTTATACGGCATCTGACAATTTCACACAACACGAAAGGGCCGGATGGTGAGGAATGTTGGAGATCGGCGGCACGGTGCATATGTGGTCAAGCGCCAGGTTCAGCAGCCATTGGGTGCCGCCCGCATAGCACATTTGCTATATTTCCTATAGCAATGGGGTGGACGGTCGAGACGCTGAATGCGGTTGTCGACGGTGAACTTGATGAGTTGCCGGCCGATATGCAGGCGCGGTTTGTGCGGGTCTGCGAGCTGATCTCGGCCGTCGGGCTCTACCGCGTCGGCGCACCGCATGTCAGGCATCTGACGGGAGCGATTTGGGAAATGCGTCTGCGTGGCAAGGATGGGATCGCGCGGGCGCTGTATGTCACCGTCCGAGACCGGCGAGTAGTGGTAGTGCGCGCTTTCGTCAAGAAGACGCAGAAGACGCCGCGCCGGGAGATTGATCTGGCGCTGCGGCGCGCTAGGGGAGGTATTGCGATGAGCAACGTCCGCGACCTGCACGAGAAGTGGCGCCAGAACCCGGACTACCGCGAGGCCTATGACGAGCTTGGACCGGAGTTCGAGTTGGCCCGGGTGCTGATCGAGGCCCGAGCTAGCGCCGGTCTCACGCAGGCGCAACTCGCCGAGCGCATGCAGACGACGCAATCGGCGGTCGCCCGGCTCGAGAGCGGGCGAGTTCGTCCCTCCACCAGAACGCTAGAGAAGATTGCACGTTGCACGGGCACCCGCCTCAGGATCAGCTTCGAGCCCGTCGGCGCCTCGGTCTGACCACAGTCCGTCAGGCCGCCTCGATGTCGGTTCGAGCAAAGTCCTCGCCCTTGAATAGCAGCGGCTCGCGCGCGGACTCCGCCAGCGCATAGCTGAAGCAGTCGCCGAAGTTCAGTCCGGCCGGGTGGTTGCCCTTTCCGAACCGCCGCCAGGCCTGTCGGGCGGCCCGCGCTTGGTCGGGCGTGACCGGCGCCAACTCAATTTCCGCCGCTTCCACGAACGCATCGAGTTGATGCCCGGCCGCGGCCCCACTGCGACTCTCGAGAACTATGGCAGCTTCAAGGAAACTCACGGCCGACATGCGGCAGCGCAGGGACTTGGCCATTGCCTCGTCGAATTGGTCCGCGTCCGGCTCACCAAACAGCACCGCCAGCAACGCGGAGGAGTCCACGATCACTTCGGCAGGCCTCGCTCGTCATAGAGCAGATCGCCGTGGTCGGCGGCGGAAGGGCCTGGGCCAAGCAGCTTGGCGCAGCGCTCGGAGATAGCCCGCATGTCCCGCAGGCGCTCGTCCACGCTGCGCTGACGCCGTTCACGCACCAAGCGCTCCTCCAACGCAACCGTAATCGCGCCGGTCATGGTTTCGCCCGTCAACTGCGCCAACTCGCGCGCCAGGCGGCAGGTCTCTTCGTTCTTGATGTTGAGGCTCATCGAAATTCTCAGGGTAGAAGCATGGAGGCCATTTCTACCATACAGATTGCCCCGACAGCAGTTTGGTGATGCGTCTGGCGACGATCTAGTGGACGCCGACGCCTCGGGCGGCCGAGATGCCGGCGGCAGATCTTTCACTCGTTCAACGCCTCGATTGGTACTTGACTAGTCTGACTGGTTATACTTCCGCGCATGGGCATTACCTATTCGACCTATGAAGCCAAGGCGCGCTTCGCCGAGGTCATGCGTCAGGTGCGCGAGGGGAAGACCGTCACGGTGTCCTATCGTGGCGAGCCGGTAGCCGAGATCCGGCCGCTCCAGCCGGAGCTGGCCACGATCGACGAACGGCTGGAGGACCTGGAGCGGCGCGGCGTCCTGGTTCGATCGAGTCTCGCGCGTCGCCCGCTCCAAGTGGTGGAGCGTCGCGCCGGCGCCGTGGAGCGGTTTCTCACCGAGCGCGACTAGTGAGCGTCGCCTACGTCGACACGTCGGCGCTGGTCGCCGTCGCCTTCGATGATCGGTCCGGATCGGCGATC
>DAOUKN010000042.1:0-11669 GCA_034421255.1 Chloroflexota bacterium
GCCGTGGTGAAGTCCTCGACGGACCGTTCACCTGGTCCAGCCGCGCTCAGGTCCTGGCCCCACAGCAGGAATTCGATGGCGTGCCAGCCGGTCGACACGTTCGCCTCGCCGCCCTCTTCGTTCAGCGACACCAACAGATCGGCGCTGATGACCGGGAAGGTCTCCGCGTCGTTGATGATGCCGGCGCTCGGATTGTCGACCACGTAGTCGATGTATGCCTCGTCCAGCGGCCAGGCGTTGATCAGCCCTTCAGGACCGTCCTCTGGATGGTCGATGGGCCCGTCGTAGAAACGGAAGGCCTCGGTCGGCCCATAGTCGTCACGCGCGATCAGCCACATGCGCTTGGCGGCCTCGAGATGCGCCGGGGTGGGCTCGGCCAGGAATCGGTCGATGGCCCGGTCCATGGCCTGCGCCGAGCCCAGGCTCTCCGCATACAGGTAGTGGACGCCGTTGGCGTAGTTCGCCACCACGTCCTGCTTCAACTCGGTGGAGGGCCCGCTTTCGCCGCAGGCTGCCAGCAGCCCGGCCATGAGACCCGCCACCACGACGAGAACGATTCTTCGCACTGCCCCTCTCCCATCCGCGTCGTGCCTGCCGCCTGCTCTGTGGCGTTAGCGTCGACGCCTATTCGAGTTAGTCTCTACTAAGAGACGGCCGTAGCTTAGTCGAACGCCCGGCGTTGTCAAGGCGACCCCCACGGCCGCGCGCCGCCGACCCCAACGCCCCATCCACGTCGACGCGTTGCCTCCCACACGCCGGCCCGCGAGACATCCGGACCCCTTTGGCACAGCGAAAAACCCTCATGGACGCCCGGCCGCGGGAGTCGTCTCCACCGAATGACCGGTCCCGCGTTCCGTCGAGAGCGCACACCGCGCGAACGCTGGCATGCTGGGGACGCCACCCGCACGAGACGACGCTTGCCGCACCGCTGGTCATCCCCGCGCCTGAGCCTGCCCGGGCTCGGTCATCGACTCCGCGGCCGCCAGACATCCAGGATCACGCGCGCCGTCCTCGCCGTCGTCGGCCTCGGGCTGCTCGGCGTGGTCACAGCCGGGCTCCTGGGCTGGGCCGTCCTCACCGAGAGGGGCGTGACCTTCGGCCTCGCCGACCTGCCCGAGCTGCGCCACGCGGACGCGCCCGCCATCGGCGCCAACACCTTTCTCCACCGTGAGGCGGACCCGGCGAAGGTCGAGCGCGAGCTGAAACTCTTGGCCGACGCCGGCATCGGCCTCATCCGGCAGGAGATCCAGTGGGTCGAGATCGAGCCGCACGCCAAGGGCGTGTATATCGACAACCACGGCGAAGATTCCTGGGCCAAGTTCGACCGCATCGTCGATCTGGCGCAGCGCTTCGGCATCGAGGTGCTCGCCCGGCTCGACCGCGCTCCGCCGTGGGCCACGCCCGGATTCAACCCGCAAGACAACCCGTCGATCCAGATGCCGCCGGCGGACGTCACCGACTTCGCCGACTTTGCCGCCGCGGTCGCGGCGCGCTACCGCGGCAAGGTGAGGTACTTCCAGATCTGGAACGAGCCCAACCTATTCGGCGAGTGGGGCGGCCGGCCGCCGGACCCCGCCGCCTACCTCGACATGCTGCGCGAGGTCGGTGCGGCCGTGCGGGGCGCCAATCCCGACGCCGTCATCGTGCTGGCCGGCCTGGCGCCCACCATCGAAACCGGGCCCGACAACCTCAGCGATCTACTGTTCCTGGAGCGGCTCTATCAGTTGGGCGCCAAGGGCGCCTTCGATGTGGCCTCCAGCATGTCCTACGGCCTGTTCACCGGCCCGCGCGACCCGCGCATCGAGGCGCCGCGGACAAACTTCCCCCGCGCCGTGCTCTGGCGCGAGATCATGGAAGCCCACGGCGACGCCGGCACGCCGATCTGGGCCTCTGAATACGGCTGGATGTCGCTGCCTCCCGGCTGGCAGGGCGATCAGGGCATCTGGGGCAATCACCCGGCGGCGGATCAGGCCGCGTGGACCGTGGACGGAATCCAGCGGGCGCGTGAGCAATGGCCCTGGCTACCCACCATCACGATCTGGGCCTCGCGCTGGCCGCACGACACCCACCCGGACGACCCCACGCCATTCTTCGGGCTGCTCTCCAAGGACTTCCAGCGGCGCGAGCCGCTGCTGGCCCTGGAACGGGCCTACGCCGCCGCGCCAAGCGCCGGCATTGGCCTGCATCAGGAAACCCACGCCGCCTTCAGCTTCGAAGGACCATGGCCGCGAGTGCCCAGCGACTGGGCGTCGCTCGGATTCCATCGCCAGACCGGGCAGCCCGACGCGCGGCTGGAGCTGCGATTCGAAGGCGACTCCGTCGGCCTGCTCACCCGGCGCGGTCCCGACATGGGACAGGTGCGCGTGCGGATCGACGGCCACAGCGCCCTGGCCGACGCCCTGCCGCGTAACGCCGCCGGCGAGGCGATTCTGAATCTCTATGCCCCGGAGGTGGAGCGCCTGGCACGCATCCCCATCGCCCGCGGTCTGTCTCAAGGCCCCCACGTGCTCGAGTTGACGGTGATGGCCGAGCGCGACCCGCGATCGTCGGGGGAACTGGTCATCGTCGACGGCGCGCTGGTGGGCAACTCGCGGCCGCTCTGGCCCTACGCCGCCGTTGCGGGCGCCTGGGCGCTGGCCCTGGCCGTGCTCGTGTGGGCGGTTGGCGGTCGCGCCGTGCGCGCCGCGGCACGCCTGCCGTCCGTCTTCGTCATTCCCGCCCTTTCCGTCATTCCCGCGAAGGCGGGAATCCACCGGCGACTACCGCTTGGCCTGCATGTCGGCGAGGTCGCCGCGGTCGCCCTGGCCGTGGTGTTCGCCCTGCTGCCCGACGGCTCGCCCACGTCCGCCTGGACACTGCTTCGCTTGGTGCTCGCCGCCGCCCTGGGCGCGCTGGCGCTGGCGAGGCCGCGTCACGTGGCCATCGTCGCCGTCGCCGCGATCCCCTTCGTCGGCGTGATCGCGCGCACCGGCATCTACGACCGACCGGTCGGCGAGACGCTCATCGTGATCCTGGTCATCGCCTGGATCGCGCGCGCCCTGGCCCACCGCCGCTGGCCCTGGCGGCTCGGACCGGATCAGCGCGGCCCGGAACACGACCCGTCTCTCCGGCGTCCGGCTCCCTCTCCCCCTGAGGGAGAGGGTGGGGGTGAGGGGTCCGCCCCCAGGTCATTCCCGCCCCTTCCGTCATTCCCGCGAAGGCGGGAATCCACCGCCTCCCACCGCCGGCTGCCGGATCACAGCATGTGGCCCTGGCTCGCGCTCGCCGTCATCGCCGCGGGCGTCGCAGCCACGGTTGCCGCCGACTTCCCGCGCGTCGCCTGGCGCGACCTGCGCACCGTCATCGTCGAGCCGGCGCTGCTGTTCCTGGTCCTGCTCAGCGTGATGCGCGAGCGCGGCGACGCACAGCGGCTCGGCGTCGCGCTGGTGCTCGGGGCCGTGGTGTCGGCGGTCGTGGCGCTGGCGCTGATCCCCACCGGCGCCGTCGTCACCGATGCCGGACCGCCGCGGCTGCGCGGCTTGTTCGGTTCGCCCAACAACCTGGCGCTCATCCTGGAGCGCGCCCTGCCGGTGACGGTCGGACTGGCGCTCGCCGTCGCGTTCCGGCCACGTCTGCGCACCGCCGCGTGGGCGGCCGCGGCGGTGCTGACGGCGGTGCTGGTGCTCACCTTCAGCCGCGGCGCCTGGATCGGCGCGCTGGCCGGCCTGGCCTTCGCCCTCTTCCCCGTCTGGCGCCCCGCGCCGCGCGACCCAGAAGTTCGTCATTCCCGCGAAGGCGGGAATCCAGTCCTCACCCGTCAACGTCTGCGCGCCTGGGCGCCGCTGTTCACGGTGGGTCTGGTGACGGCCGGGCTATTGGCGGCAACCATCATCACCACCGGCGACAATCTCGGGCGACTCCTGCGCCCGTCCGACGCCGCCACCGCCGCGCGGCCCCTGCTCTGGGACTCGGCCTGGCGCATGATCGCCGACAACCCTGTCCTCGGCATCGGGCCGGACAACTTCCTCTACCACTACCCGGACTACATCCGACCCGAAGCCTGGGCCGAGCCAAACATCTCGCACGCGCACAACATCGCCCTCGACACCTGGCTCACGCTGGGTATCCCCGGTCTCGTGGTCCTGGTCGGCGTGCTGGCCGTCTACGCCCGCACCTGGCGCGCCGCGCTGCGCCACAGCACCGGCGGCCGCCGGGCGTTCGTCTACGGCCTCGGCGGCGCCATGCTGGCGACCCTCGTCCACGGCATCGTGGACAGCAGCCTCTACCTCCCCGAGCTCGCCGCCACCTTCTGGGTCGTCGTCGCGCTCACCGTCATGCTCGCCAGGCCCCCGCGTGTCATTCCGAGCGCAGCGAGGAATCTAGAGCCTTCGTCTCCCGCGCCGCGGGGAACCTGATTCGGACCGCCCAACCCGCCCTTCAGCCCGCGACCGCAGCCTCTCGCGCCTCATCCCGATACGGCGCATCATCAAACCCAACAAACTCCACCTCGGCGCAGCCCGCAAATCGCCGCGCCATCACCGCCAGCGCCTCGGGGTTGTCGTCGATCAGCACGAACCGCCGGCCCAGCGCCAGGGCCGCCTCGCCCACGGTCCCGCTGCCGGCGAAGAAGTCCATCACCGTGCCGCCCGGCGGGCATGAGGCCTGGATGATGCGCCGTGCGATGCCCACCGGCTTCTGCGTCGGATAGCCGGTGCGCTCCTTGCCGTTCGTGGGCACGATGGTGTGCCACCAGGTGTCCGTGGGCAGCTTGCCCCGCGCCGCCTTTTCCGGACCGACCAGGCCCGGCGCCATGTAGGGAATCCGCTCCACCTCGTCCGTGTCGAAGTAGTACCGCTCCGGGTCTTTGGCGTAGACCAGGATGTTGTCGTGCTTGGGCGGCCACTTCTTCCTGGTGCGGCCGCCGTAGTCGTAGGCCCAGATGATTTCGTTGAGAAAGCCCTCGCGCCCGAAGATGCCGTCCAGCAGCACCTTGGCGTAGTGCACCTCGCGGTAGTCGAGATGCAAATAGAGCGATCCGGTCGGTGCGAGCAGCCGATGGGCCTCTGCCAGTCGCGGCTCAAGAAAACCGAGGTAGTCATCAAAGGCGTCGTCGAATGCGCGTGTCGCGAGCCGCTCGGTGCGGTAGCGCTTGCCCTGAAAACCCGTGCGGTCGCCATCCGGGTCGCGAACCGTCCGCAGCTGCGTCCGCGACTGGGCGCGACCCGTATTGAACGGCGGATCGACATAGATCAGGTCAATGCTGTCCGACGGCATGCCACGCAGGATCGGCAGGTTGTCGCCGAAATAGACTCGGTTCATCGCTGCGGTCGTGGTTCCCGGAGCCAGGCTGGGGCGCCCCGCCTTCGGAAACTATTGCAAAAGGCGTGAGGGGCGAAGGCTGACCGTGCAAATTCCATGCGCCCCCAGGTTCGGCGAATGGTGGATTCCCGCCCCGTATCGAGTACGGGGCAGGCTCTTCGCGGGAATGACGGAAGGCTTACGCCAGGGTCTCCCTTCGCGGGAGCGACGGGCCTGGGCGTCCCACTAGCCACTAGTCACTGACCACTCGCCACTCGTCCCCTCACTTCCCGATGCAGAACTTGGCGAAGATGGTATCCAACAGGTCCTCCGTGGCCGACTCGCCGGTGACCTCGCCCAGCGCCTGCACCGCGCCCCGCAGGCCGATGGATATGAAGTCCGCGGGCAGTCCGCCGGCGACCGCTTCCCGCGCGCCGGCCAGCTCGTCGCGCGCCCGCTCCAGCGCCTGCTTGTGACGCAGGCCGGCCACGGTGCCGAGGTCGGCGTTAGGCGCGCCATCGCCGATCAGCTCCCGCAGCGCCTCGCGCACGCCGTCCACGTCGCCTTCGAGGGCGCTGGTGCCGCACACCGGCGCGTCGATGAGCCCGGCGGCATCATTGGTGGTGATCGCAGGCGGCAGGTCGGTCTTGTTGACGATGACGATGGCCCGCTTCCCCGCCGCCGCCACCTGCCGCGCCGCGTCCCGGTCGGCGGCCACGAGGCCGCGGGACCCATCCAACACCAGCGCCGCCACGTCCGCCGCGGCCAGCGCCGCGCCGCTGCGGTCCACGCCGATGCGCTCCACCGGATCGTCGGTCGGTCGCAGACCCGCCGTGTCGCTGAGCCGCACCGGAATGCCGTCCAGGTTGAAGGATTCCTCGACCACGTCGCGCGTGGTGCCCGGAATCTCGGTAACGATGGCGCGTTCGGTGGCGAGCAGGGCGTTCATCAGCGACGACTTGCCCACATTCGGGCTGCCGACAAGCACCACGCGGAACCCGTGCCGCTGCAACAGGCCGCGATCCGCGCCCGCCAGGATCGCCTCCAGCGTCTCGTCGATGCTCTCCAGCGTGCGCCGCAGGTCGTCGCGTGGAACCGTCGGCACGTCCTCTTCCGTAAAGTCGATCTCGGCCTCCAGCCGCGCCATCAGGTCCAGGCAGGCCCGTCGCAGCTCGCGCACGGAGCTCGAAAGGCGACCGGCGAGCTGATCCGCTGCGGCGGCCAGCGCCTCGGCCGTCGGCGCCGCCACCAGGTCGGCCACGGCCTCCGCCTGCGCCAGGTCCAGGCGACCGTTCAGAAACGCCCGCAGGGTGAACTCGCCCGGCTCGGCGGGGCGCGCGCCGGCCCGCAGCACGGCGTCGAGGACGCGGGTCGTGACCAGCACGCCGCCGTGGCCCTGAAGCTCGATCACGTCCTCGCCGGTATAGGAGTTCGGCCCGGGCATATAGAGCAGCAGGCCGTCGTCGATCGCCGCGTGCGGCGGAGCCGGATCGACCACGTCCACGCGGTGCGCATAGCGCGGGCGCGGACGCTGGATGCTTTCGTGAAACCGCACCACCCGCTCGACCACCCCGCGAGCCTCGGGTCCGCTGATGCGCACGATGCCGATGCCGCCCGGCCCCGGCGCCGTGGCGACGGCCGCAATCGTGTCGGTCAGCGCGCGCGTCGTGGCGAGCCGCCCATCTGCCTGGTGGCCCAGACTGCGTGCAGCCTGGGACTACGCCCCATCACTCGCCGTCGCCACACCCTCCCAGTCACTTCGAGCCGCCCCCAACCTGTCATACCGAGCAACGCGAGGAATCTAAGCGGCGCGGAGCCTGCGCCAACGTCCTTGGATTCCTCACTTCGTTCGGAATGACACGTACTGTTCGACATGGCCGGAGGGGTTAAACCCTGGTCGGCAAGACGCGGCCCCGCCTCAGACCGACGCACCCGCCAGGCCCGCCTCGGCCGGCTCGGCCGCGGCCAGCGCTCGGGCGTACTCCCGTTGCAGCATCCGCTTGCTCACGTGGATGCCGATGTGGTCCCAGGGCAGCGGCTCGGCCGGATCGCGGTGGCGGTAGATCATCTCGTCGAGGTCCACCCCGGCGTCCGCGACGGCGGCGAACCACGCCTCCGCCTCGAAGTGCTCCATCCAGCCGTCGAAGCGGCAGCCGCGATCCCAGGCGCGGCGAATCACGCGCCCCACGCGCCGGTCGCCCAGCGCCAGCAGCGCCTCGACCTGGCTCTCCTCGGTGTCATGCCACATCAGGTGCACGTTGCGGTCGCGCACGATCTCGAAGCAGGCCTGCTGCTTGGCGCGGATCGCCTCCGGGCGGTCCTGCGGATGCCATTGGAACGGCGTGAACGGCTTGGGGATGAAGGTCGACACCGTGACGTTCACCTTCGCCTTGGCCCCGTGATGCCGCCGTCCCACGGCCATCACGCAATTGGCCAGGTGCGCGATCGCACGCGCGTCGTCCAGCGTCTCGGTGGGCTGCCCGATCATGAAGTAGAGCTTGATCGTGCGAAATCCCTGCGCGAACGCCATATCGCAGGTGTCCAGCAGGTCCTCGTCCGAGATCTCCTTGTTGATGACCTGGCGCATGCGCGGCGTCGCCGCCTCGGGCGCGAAGGTCAGACTGCCGCCCCGCTTGCCGCCGCGTTGCAGCGCCTGCGCGATGTCGACGTTGAAACTTTCGACGCGCGTGGACGGAATGCTCACCTGCAGGTAGTCGGGCGTGGCGTCCTGCACCTCGCCGATCAGGTCATCGAGGCCGTCGTAGTCCACGGCGTTGAGCGACAGCAGCGAGACGTCGCTCTGTCCCGTCGCCGCCAGGCATTGGTCGATGGCCGCCGCCACGCCCTCCGCCGATCGCCGGCGCACGGGTCGGTAGATGTAGCCCGCCTGGCAGAAGCGGCAGGCGCGCGCGCAGCCGCGGTCCAGCTCAACGGCCACGCGGTCGTGCACCACCTCCGTGAGCGGCACCACTGGTTGGGACGGCGCGGGTACGGCGTCCAGGTCCACGAACTGCCGCTCGATCTGCGCCGGCGCGTCGGGATGCAGCCGCTCGTATTCGACGAACCGTCGGCCCTCGAAGTGCGGCCGGTAGAGCGACGGCACGTAGATGCCCGGAATCTCCGCGGCGCAGTGGACCAGGAACGCGCGGCGCGAATCCGGGCGCTCGCGGTCGACGTCCGCCAGGGCGTCGAGCAGGCGCGGCAGCAACTCCTCGCCTTCGCCGATCGCGATCAGGTCGAAGAAATCCGCCATCGGCTCGGGATTCATCAGCGCCGAGCCGCCGCCGAGAATCAGCGGGTCGCCCGGTCCGCGCTCGCGGCTCTCCAGCGGGATGTCCGCCAAATCCAGCATCTCGAGCACGTTGGTGTTCCCGCTCTCGTAGCTGAGCGAGAACCCGAGCATGTCGAAGTCGGCCAGCGGTCGCCGCGCCTCCCAGCCGAACAGCGGCAGGCCCGCCTCGCGCATCAGGTCCGCCATGTCCGGAAACGGTGTGAAGGCCCGGTCGCAAAGGTGGGGCGTGCGGTCGTTGACCTGCTCGTAGAGCAGTCCCATGGCGAGGTTCGACATCCCGATCTCGTACGCGTCGGGGAAACACAGCGCGAATCTCACCGCAGCCTCGTCCCAGGGTTTGCGTCGGGCGTTCAACTCGCCGCCCGTGTACTGCGCGGGCTTGGCGACGCGATCGAGGAGAGGTGCGATGTCGACGACGGGGTTCATATGACGATGGGCAACGGCTGCCGACACCTGGTCCGGCACCTTAGCATGCGCCCGGCGGCCGGACGCTCACCCGTCCCTGGTGGGGCGAAATAGACGCGGGCTCGCATCGTTTGATGCGAACCCGCAGCGCGATACGTGTCCGTGATCGCGCCCGGTCGTCTGGCGGGTCCGGTATCCCGAGCCCCACGCGAGCGCACTCGCCGATTCGGGGTCTCAAGGGTCGCTAGGCGACATCCGGGCCCGGCGCGACCTGCTGCCCCGCGACAATCCGCCCGTCACGCCGCGGGGCGCGACCTGTCAATTTGCCAGCGTCCCATCTCGACGCGAATGTTTCGCATCACGCCACCTTTGGCGGTGCTGGCCCGGCGATCAAGCCATTGATCCGCGGACCAGGGACGACCCGCGCAGCGCTGTTAACGCTACGTGTACATCGTATACGAACTACCGAGTCTTGCGCAAGACCGGCGCGAGCGATTTGCTGGATGCGCTCCAAGTCGACGTCGTGGGCTACCTGGCGCTGCTGGGTCTCGCCGCCGCGCTGCTTGTCAGCCGCTAGGCCGGCTGCCCGATCGCGTGGAGAAACTCCGCGCGCGTGGCGGGGTTGTCGCGGAAGGCGCCGCGGGTCACGGTGGTCACCATGCGGCTCCCGGGCTTGCGGACACCGCGCATGGTCATGCACAGGTGCTCGGCCTCGATCATCACCGCCACGCCGCCGGTGTCGAGCACGCGCTCGATGGCGTCGGCAATCTGGCTGGCCAGCCGCTCCTGCACCTGGAGCCGCCGGGACAGGTGCTCCACCACGCGCGCCAGCTTGCTGAGGCCGACGATGCGGTCGTGGGGCAGATACCCCACGGCAACGGTGCCGAAGAATGGCAGCAGGTGGTGCTCGCAGAGCGAATGGAAGTGAATGTCCCGCACCACCACCATCTCGTCGTGCCCATGCTCGAAGGTGACCTCGAGATGCTCGTCGGGGTCGGTCTGATGCCCGTTGAGCAGCTCGTCGTACATCCGCGCGACTCGGGCGGGCGTGTCGAGCAGGCCGTCGCGGTCCGGGTCCTCGCCGACGGCGATGAGGATTTCGCGCATGGCGGCTTCGATGCGCGCGTGGCGCTCGGCAAGCTGCGCACCGCTGCGTTGGGGCGCTTCGGCGCCGTTGGTGGATGCGGTCATGCGATTGGTCCTGTGGGTGTGGTGGCCGCGGCGCGCGGTCGCGCGATGGCGTCGGGCGGATCGTAGGGCCCGCCGAAGCGATCGGCGCGGCTGCCCGGCTCGACGCTGTGAGTATACGCAGGCGCCCGGACGGGTCATGAGGCCGCTCGTGGAGCGCAATCGGCGTGTGCGCGCCCGTCATAATCGGGCCGCTTGCCTGAGGCTCCGGGATCGTCGCGCCCATGCGCCCTGCGTCCGTCAAGGCCGTGACCTACCACGCGATGTGGGCGTTCTTCGTGCCGCTGGCGGCGTCGCAGGTGCTGCAGCAGGTGCGGCACCCGCTGCTCGACGCGGGCATTGCGCGCGGACTCGAGCCGGCGGCGTCACTGGCGGCCTTTGGCGTCGTCAGCGGCGTGGTGCAGATTCTGGGCGCGGCGGGCATCGCGGTGCAGAGCGCCTATCTGGTGCTGGTGCGCGGACGCCGGTCCTACCACTTCATGCGCCGCTACACCGCCGTCTACACCCTGGGCATCGTGGGGCTGACGCTGGTGACGGCGCTGCCGGGCAGCGGGCCGTGGTTCTTCGAGCAGGTGATGGGCACGCCCTCGGCGCTGACGCCGCGCGTGGTGCAGATGATGCAGATCGCCGCGCTGGTGCCCGTCTTCAACCTGGCGCGGCTGTTCTACGTGGCGCAGCTGGCCCATCTGCGGCAGACGCGCGTCGTGTGGGTGGCGCCGGCGGTCAGCATCGCCTTGCTGGCCGTCCTGGCGCTGGGCGTCATCCCCAACGTCCCGGTGGCGGCGAGCGTGGCGGGCGCGACGGTCTGGCTGGCGATCGCCGCCGTGGAGGCGGTGGTGCTCGGGTGGCTGGCGCATCGGGCCTCGCGCCGCGCCCCCTATGGCGAGGATCCGGGTGACCAACCGCCCCTCGACGCGCGCCAGGTGACCTGGTTTGTGCTGCCGCTGATCGCCACCCAGTTCTCGCTCGCGGCTGGCCTGCCGCTCACCAACGCCGGGCTGCTGCGCCTGGACGATCCGGAGACGTCGGTGGCGGCGCTGCGCGTCGCCATGAGCCTCATCATGGTCAGCATGGCCGCGCTGGCCACGCTGCGGCAGGTGGTTCTGGTGATGGCGCAAGATCCCGGCGACCACGCGCGCGTTCGCGCCTTCGTCGTCGCCGTTTCGCTTGGGCTGACCGCGCTGATGGCGGTGATTGCCTTCACGCCCGTGGGACGGGTTGCGCTGGAAGTGGTGATCGGCGCGCCGCCGCACGTGGCCGAGGCGGCGCTGCCGGCGCTGCAGATCTTCGTCGCGGTGCCCGCCGTGATGGGGCTGCGGCAGTTTTACTCCGGCCTCACCATGCACCAGCGCCGCACGTCGTTGGTGGCGGCGGCCGCCATCGGGCGTCTGGTCCTCATGGCCGTCCTGCTGTTCGTCGTCGCGCCCGCCGCCGCGCTTGCCGGCGCCTGGGTGGGATCCATGGCGCGCACGGTGAGCATGGCCAGCGAGTCGGCGGCGGCCTATGC
>DAOUKN010000043.1:0-6916 GCA_034421255.1 Chloroflexota bacterium
AGGAGACGCTCGACCTGCGCCCGGCTGAGCGTCTGTGGCAGGCGCTTCTTGACTCGCGCCCCGTCGAGACCCGCCGTGGGATCGCTGCTGACCACGCCCGCGCTCAGCAGATAGCGATACAGGGATTTGAGCGCCGCGAGCTTGCGCGCCTGCGACGACGGTTCGTACTCGCGCTGCACCAATTCATTCATGAACTCACGCACGAAGGTCGGAGGCACGCTCCACGAGCCGCGTTCGGCGCGAGCCATGTACTCGCGAAACTGGTTGAGATCGCTGCGATACGCGGAGAGGGTGTTCGCCGACAGCCCACGCTCACTGCGCAGATGTTCGACAAAGTCCTCGATCGTGGCGTCCATCGCACCGCTTTCCGCAAAATGGGGGCACCTCGAGGCGGTGGTCCGAGGGCCCGCGATCACCCCGCCGCAGGCTATCCCCCACGGGGACATTATGTTAACACAACTCCGAGCGGACACCGCGCAAGCGGGGCATACAATCTCCCGACATTCGGCGGAGGATCGGCTGTGCGCGTAACGCTGGCCTATGGGACCACCGGCTTGCCGGTGGACTTTGGACGCCCGGTCGACGTGATCGAGCCGGCGGCCCGCCAGGTGGTGGAACACCCAGAGGTGGCGCTGCGAGATGCGCTGCGCCAGCCGATAGGCTCCCGTCCACTGCGTGAGCTCGCGGCGCCCGGTGATCGGGTCGCGATCGTGATCAGCGACGTCACCCGTCCCGCGCCCAACCGCGCCATGGTCCGGGCGCTGCTGCACGAGCTGGCGGACGTGCCTCCGGAACGCATCGTGCTGCTGATCGCCACCGGCCTGCACCGGCCGTGCACGCGCCAAGAAATCGAAGGCATGCTCGGCGCGGACATTGCCTGCCAATACCCGGTCCTCAATCACGACGCGGAGGATGAGGACGCGTGCCGCGAAATCGGGCACACGTCATCCGGGCGACCGGTGGCCATCAATCGCGCCTACCTGGACGCGGACCTGCGCATTACGGCGGGGCTGATCGAGCCGCACTTCTTCGCCGGATTCAGCGGAGGCGCCAAGCTGGTGCTGCCGGGCGTGGCCGCCGCCAGGAGCATCATGAGCAACCACGACGCCACGCTCATCGGCGACCCCATGGCGCGCTGGGGCCGGCTGGCCGGCAACCCCATCCATCGCGAGCAACGCGAGGCGGCGCGCCTGGCCGGCTGCGAGTTCACCTTGAACGTCACCGTGAATCCGGCGCGCGACATCACCGGGATCTATGCCGGAGCGCTGGAGCCGGCGCACGACGCCGGCTGCCGCGAGTTGGCCCACGAGGTGATGCGCGGCGTGGATGAGCCCTACGACGTGGTGGTGACCACGAACGGCGGGTTTCCGCTGGACCTCTACCTGTATCAGGCGGTCAAGGGCATGGACGCGGGCGCCCAGGTGGTGCGCGATGGCGGCCACGTGGTGTGCGCGGCGGAGTGCCGGGAAGGCGCGGGCCACGGGGCCTTCGTACACATGCTGCGCGGCCACGAATCTCCGTCAGAGATGCTGGCGAGCATCATGGCGCCGGGACATCACGAGGTGGACCAGTGGCAAAACCAGATCTTCGCGCGCGTCCTGGACCGGGCCACGGTGCACCTGCACGCGGACGGCCTGGACAATGCCGCGGTGCGCGAGGCGTTTTGCGAGCCGTGTCCCGACATCGCCGCGCGGGTGGAGGAGTTGGCCGGCAGCGAGGGCCGCGTGTGCGTGCTGCCGCGAGGACCGGAAACGATTCCCTACGTGCGGGCGGCCTGAGCCACCGACGCTAGCGCCGGCGCTGCAGCCGCTGGACCTCGACGCGCAGGCAGCGGTCCTGCACCGCCTTCAAGCCTCCCGCCTCGGCAATCGCCATCGCCTCGTCGTTGCGAATGCCCTGTTGCAGCCAGAGAACGCCGGCCCCGATCTCGACCGCCGCCCGCGCGATGTCCGCGCAGTATTCGGGCCGCCGGAACACGTTCACCACGTCCACCGGGCCGTCGATCAGCCCAAGGTCGGCGACCGAATCCGCCCCAAACACGGCGGATTCGTTGGGATTGACCGGCACGATGTCGAAGCCGTTGGCCTTGAGGAACAGCGCAACGCCATTGCTCGGCCGCGCGGGATTGCTCGAAAGCCCGACGACGGCGATGCGGTGGCTGTTTTCGATGATTTCGCGCAGGTCGTCGTCACTGGTGACGGGCATTGATTGGGACCTCGATTCCCCAGCGGCGACCGGCGCCGCCGTCTGTCGAATCCTACGAAGCGTTCATCCGCACGGATCCCGCCGGCCGGCCGAACGCGGCGTCCGAGAGGCGCGAGGGCCAAGGGGTAGACTGCGAGCGGCGCGGCGCGCGCACCCCACGAGAGGTGGTCCCCGTGGCTGACGAGCCCCACGAGCACATCTTCCAAGAGATCTACCAGAGCGATACGGTGGCGATCTCCGAGGAGACGACCCACCAGACGATCACCGTGGAGCTGTTCGACCGCGGCATCGTCATCCACATGGAACGCGACGAAACGCTCGAGTTAGCGCGGGCATTCACCGCCGCCAGCCGGTATCTCGACGAGACTTAGCGCTGGGTTGGGCGGCGGAAGCGCGGAATTCGCGCTTGCCCATTGAGCCAGCCACGCGTCTTGGCTAGAATTGGCACTTGCCCGGTTCGGCGACCACCCAACCACGATTGCGCGTTCGCGCGACGCCGTCCCGGAACGTCAGCGTGTTGTACGGAGGAGATCTGAATGTCTGAAGTGGCGACGAAGGTCCGCCCGATGGGTGACCGCATCCTGATCCGGCCCGTGAGCCGTGAGGAAACGACCAAGAGCGGGCTGGTGCTGCCGGATACCGCCAAAGAGAAGCCCATGGAGGGCGAGGTGATCGCGGTTGGCCGCGGCCGCACCACCGACGACGGCAGTGTGATCGAAGTGGACGTGAAGGAAGGCGACCTGGTGCTGTTCGCCAAGTACTCGGGCACCGAAGTTCGAATCGATGACTCAGACCTTCTCATCATTGCGGAGCGCGACCTGCTGGCGGTCCTCAGCTAGCCCGCGGTTCCGCGGAGGCCGCAGCGGTCGCTTCCCCTAGCACCGCGCGGCCGAAGCTGGTTCGCTTTGGCACGCCCGCTCGCGAGGCATTGCGAGCGGGCGTAGACCTTGCCGCCAATCTGATCGGGGCCACGCTCGGGCCGGGCGGGCGTAACGTGGCCTACGCCCGAAGCATGGGCGCCCCAAGGCTGACCAACGACGGGGCCACCATCGCGAACGAGCTGGAAGAGGTGCGCGATCCGGTCCTGGATCTCGGCCTCCAGCTCATGCGCCGCGCGGCGCAGACGGCCGACGACCGGGGCGGCGACGGCACGACGACCGCGGTGGTGCTGGCGCAGGCCATCGTGCACCGGGGTCTCTACAACATTGCGGCCGGGGCCAACGGCGCGCGCCTGCGCGAGGGACTGGAGCGCGGGTTCGAGGCGGCGGCGGCGGCGCTGCGCGACCTTGCCCGTCCGGTGGAGTCGACCGAGCAGCTGGGGCACGTGGCCACGGTGTCCTCGGAAGACGCGCCGATGGGACGACTGATTGCCGACGTGGCGTCGGCGGTGGGTCCGGACGGACTGATCCTGGCCGACTACCACCGCGGCACCAAGCGCCTCGAAGCCCGCTACATCGACGGCATGCAGATCGACCGCGGCTGGCTCTCGCCGCTCTTCAACGAAGGGGCCGATCGCATCCAGGTGACGCTGGAACAGCCCTACGTGCTCCTGACCGATCGCGACCTGGACCATGAGCGCGACCTGGTCCCGGTGCTCGACCAAGTGCGCGCCAGCGGACCGCCGACGATCCTGGTGGTCGCCCGGAACGTGCGCGACCGCGCGCTGCACCTGCTGCTGCAAAACCGCGCCCAGGGACGACTCAACGTCATTGCCGTCAAAGCCCCATCGTTCGGCACGGAGATGCGCGAAATGCTGGAAGACCTGGCGGCGCTGACCGGCGCCACCGTGATATCGGAAGGCTTGGGCGCGACCTGGGACGACGTGCCGCTGGAATGGCTGGGCCGCTGTCGCCGCGCCGTGGTGAATCGGACGACCACGGTGATCCTGGAAGGCGAGGGGCGCGAGCCCGAGATTCGGGACCGGCAACGCCAAATCCGGGCGCAGATCGCGCAAGCGCACACCGACGTGGACCGCCGGCGGCTGGAGCGCCGCGTCGCGCGCTTGGGCGAAGCGGTCGGCATGATCCTGGTCGGCGGCATCACCGAGCAGGAGCGCCGGGCGCGCAAGGACAAGGCCGACGACGCCGTGGCCGCCGTGCGCCGCGCCCGCGAAGACGGAGTGGTGCCCGGCGGCGGCGCGGCCTATCTGCGGGCGCAGGTCGCGGTGGCCCGCGAGGCCGATTCGCTCACCGGAGACGCCGCCACCGGCGCGCGCACCCTGCACGACGCGCTGGAAGCGCCGCTCCGGCGAATCGCCAGAAACGCCGGTGAGCGGCCATCGGTGGTCCTGGATCGCGTGCGGCGGATGGAGCCATGGGGAACCTGGGACGCGCTGCAGCGCGAATACGTGGACGCCTACGCCGGCGGACTCCTCGATCCGCTGGCGACGAAGCTCTCCTCGCTGCAAGCCGCGGTCAGCGTGGGCCAAATGGTGCTAACCACCGACGCCATCGTCTGCGAGAAACGGTCCGTGCCGGTCCCGCGGACGCCTCGCCCCGCCGCCTCGCGCGGGCCGTTTTAGGAAACCTCAGACAAAGCGCCGATCCCCCTCGGTAATTCCGGCGTCCGACTCCGTCATTCCCGCGGAGGCGGGAATCCAGTTCGGCGGCCCCTTCCGTCATTCTGGCGTCCGACTCCCTCTCCTGAGGGAGAGGGTCGGGGTGAGGGGTCTCCCTACCCCTTCTGAAGAGGTCTCGCTAGGGGGACTCCACCAAGGGAAAGGGCAGCCCCACTTCATCGATCTCAGCCATCAGGCGGATGGTCTCGCGCTGCGCGGCGGCGATGCGGCCGTAGTGGCGCAGGTCGTCGAACGTCAACTCGCGGCCCTTGCGGTCCTTCAACCATTTTTGCAGCGGCTGATAGCCGCCGATGCGGAACTCCCAGACGTCGGGCTCGATGCCCTCGAAATACTGGCCGCGTATGGCCGGCCTCCCACGTCTGGCCTGGGCGCTGGCGCCGATATATACCCGGCCCTCGGCAACGGGTTCGGTCTCGCCGCGCGGCGTCTCACTCGGCGCAACGTATCTGGGATGCCCGTTCTGCACGACGTTGTCGCCGGAAATCGGAAAGCCGAGGCTTGCGGCGTCCAGCGCCGGCGACTCCAGCAGGTGGACGGCTGTTAGCTCTAACCCGAGCGCGGTCAGGGCGCGGAACTGGTCCAGATCGCTTGGCAGGGGAATTCGCGGAAAGTCCGCGCGCAGGAACTGAGCGTAGCGCTCGCGGTAGGTGGGAGAATGCAAAATCGCATAGATGTAGTGGAACACGTCTTCGGGGCCGAAGCTGGACTTGAGGTCGCCGCAGCCGCCGTCAACTAACGCCAAGTCCAGACGATTGCCCAATTCCGCCGTGAACGCTGAATCGAGGTTCGGACGCCGCGAGGCGGGCTGATAGCTGCCTTGTTCGGCCTCAGGCCCCGACGAGTAGCTGTAGAGAGGGAACAAGCTATTGACGTCTTGAGCAGCACAAGTTTTATGGCCACTTATGTGGCGTGTTACCAGAGCGTCCCATTTGTCAGTGGTTTGGCGGGTAGTAATCAAGCCCAGGTTGGATCCAGGTAACATATTCCGCATTACGTCTCCGCGCGGTCTCCAAATGAAACCCTGGCTATTGCCGGTATAATATGTGTATCGAAAATCGAACGGCCGGTATAGAATTGGCTGTACAAGTTCATCCCGCATCCCGGAATTCGCCAAGTCTTCTTGGGCCCAATTGACTCTCCAACCGCTACGGTCATTTGGCAGCCCGTACTTACTCCTAGCAGTTTCGGCGGACAGCGCTACGAAATCACGGACGACAGCCATTACTTCACTCCGTGACCACCGGATTGTCAACTTATCCCTTGAAGTGACGATGCCTGTAGAGTTAATTGGCATAATTTCGGTGATCTTAGGATATTGTGTATATTCCTGTCCGCGTTCCGTATCCCAGGGCTTGAACAGGTAGTTGGGGGAATCAGGCTTCAATTCCTCCCATGGCGTCGTTGTGATGTCCGACTCGGCTAATGCCGCGTACTTGCTCTGCTGCTCGCCCCAAAGGTCGGCATGGTGGACTTTTGGCGGCCGCCTACTTCCCGCCTCTTTGACGAAGACGCTGATGGCGACTCCCTGCTGGATGTCGAAGACGTTTTGGTCTACGCCGCCGTCCGGTGCGTGCTCCCTGTGCCTAGCATTGCCGTGTAGGTCCAGCACGTAGATGTCGGTGAACGTGTCCATCAGTTGCTGGCGCATTCCGCGAAAAGTCGGATTATTGAGATAGGCGTGGTTGGTGATGAACGCGAGAATGCCCGCGCCGGACTGCTGGATGCGCCATTGGCCGAAGCGGACGAACTTCACGTAGTCGTCATGCAGCCAATTGCGACTACGCTCACCAAAATGCACTCCATCGACCCTTGTGTATTCCTCGATCAATTCGCCGATCCAGGTCAACTCGCCGTTCCTGCGGCTGTCATTGGCCGAACTGCCCGAATACGGCGGGTTGCCCAGAACCACCATGATCGGCAGATCACGCTTGACGCTTGCTGCGGCGCTGGCCTCTTCGCTCAGTGCGCGCAATGGGCCGAACATGGGAGCGGCCAGGCCTTCTCCTGGGTCCAGCGTGTTGGTCAAGTACACCCCGAGGCGCTCGCCCGCATCGAACGGATAAGCCCAGTCCGCCCGTGCGTCCTCGGGTAGGTCCAGCGCCGCCAGCTGCATGCCCAGCTTCAGGTGCGCCA
>DAOUKN010000044.1:0-7447 GCA_034421255.1 Chloroflexota bacterium
TGGCGCACAGCAACGGCAGCCAAGGCGTCACCGCCCGCGCGAGCGCGGTGCAGACGGTGGCGATCGACGACACGGTTGAAGTCCCGACCTACGACCGCGAGCGGATCGAGGACGTCGGGTTCATGACCGCGATGACGCTGGTGCTCCTGGGCAACTACGCCCAGACCGGGCACTTCGGCGGCCCGCTCGCCTATACGCCGTACAACGTGGCGCTGCATCTTGGCGGACCCGAGAACGGCGCCCTCCGCTACGACTACCGCCGGCCCAAGCACCCCTTCTGCGACCGTTTCATGCTGGCCGGGGGGCACAACATCCCGACCGCCTACGCCCTCTGGATGATCATGGGCGAGGCCATGGCCCAGAAGCACGCCGCGACGGGCGACGACCGCTACGCCGTCGACCCCAACACCGGCATGCTGCCGATCGACGCGCTTGGATTCCGTCGGGGTCGCGGCGCGCTGGACACGCTGCTGCAGGACCACGGGCTCGAGGACCACCCGCTCTTCGCGCAGGCCAAGATTCGCGGTATCCGCTCGCTCGCCGGTCACTCCGAGACCACCGACGTGACCAACGACGTGAACGGCGGACCGTCGGGGATCGGCGTCGCCACGGCGGCCGGCAAGGCGGCCTTCTGGGACTTCGTCGGCGCCGACGACTCGCTCAAGGTGATCGCGCTCGAGGGTGAGTTCGCCATGACCGAGGGCCACGCGCAGGAGCTGAAGACGCAGGCGCTCGCGCAGCAGGTGGGCAAGCGGCTGCGCGTGCTGCTGTCCTACAACAACGCCGGCATCGACGATTCGCTTGTCGGCGGCGTCATCGATCCGTCGCTCACCCAGGGCTACGTGATCGAGGACCAGTGGACGTCCTACGGCTGGAACGTGATTTCGCTGGAGGACGGCAACGACTACGACCAAGTCATGGCCGCGCTGCGGGCGATGGAAGAGTGGGACCCGAATGACCGCCGCCCGATCATCGTCGTCGGGACGACGACCAAGGGATGGTGGCCGGCCGCGGACAACGGCCACGTGCCCGGATTCGGGGACCAGCTCGTCGGATATCACAGCCATCCGTATGAGCTGAAGATGAACGAGCCCTACTTCGTGGCGCTGGCCGAGACGTTCGAGCGGCGCTACGGCGTGGAGTTCGACGGCATCCGCGACGGCCCGGTGGCCGACGAGCGCGAGCGGCTGATCCAGTTCAAGACCAACATCGACGTGGCGATGTCCGTGCTGAACCAGAACGGCTTGGGCGACTGGCTGGCTGATCGGCTGGTCGAGATTGGCGACTCGCTGAACGACGAGTTGCCACTGCGCATCGACACGACCGTCAATCCGTTTCTCGACGAGCGGCTGTGCCCGGAGAACATTCCGCTGGAACCGCAGTCGGTCGAAGTGACCAATGAGCTCACCGGCGAGACGGCGACGGTGGACGTCGCGCTGGCCAAGAAGCCCGGCGAGGTTGCCGGAACCCGGCGCGCCATCTCCGAGCTGATCAAGTGGGTCAACTACGTCACGGACAACCGGTTCATCACCCTGGCGGCGGACCTGTCCAGCTCGATCAACGTGGAGAACGGCGCGATTTGGGGGCACTACGACCCGGTCGACAACCCGCTGGGCACGCGCATGAAGGCCCCGATCGAGGAGGCCGGCAACGCTTCATCGGCCATCGGACTGGTGAGCCAGTCGGCGTCGCTCGATCCTGAGCGGCACGCCGGCGTGTGGGCCCTGAGCGGCACCTACGGCGCGTTCACGCCGCTGATGTATCTGCCGGCCCGCGTCTGGAGCCAGCAGAACCAGGACAGCCCGTTCCGGATGGGCGTGCTGCACATTCTGGCGGGGCACTCCGGACCCGAGGCCGCCGCGGACGCGCGCACGCACTTCGGCATCTTCGCGCCGCAGGTGTGGAAGCTGTTCCCACGTGACCAGGCCATCAACCTGAGTTTCTGGGACTACAACGACGTGGCGCCGGGCTATTTCGCGGCGGCGTCGCTGGCCGCCCGCGACCCCAAGGTCGGCTTGATCACCATCGAGGTGGCGCGGCCCGACTTTCCGGTGGCGGACCGCAGCACGTTCGCCGACTCCGATCCGCTGGCGGCGGCCAAGGGGATGTATCTGATCCGCGATTGGGACGCGGGCAGCGAGCCGCAGGGCACGGTGTTCGTGCAAGGCTCGAACTCGACGGTCAACTTGATGCGCGTGCTGCCGCAGCTGGAAGCCGAGGGCGTGAACGTGCGGGTGATCGCGGTGGTGAGCGAGGAGCTCTTCGTACGCCAGTCGCAGGCCTACCGCGACAGCCTGATCCCGGCCGGATCCCGCTATGACGCGATGGTGGTGTCAACCGGCACGCGGCGCATGCCGCCGGTGCGCGACCTCGGGCCGCTGACCGACGAGTACTCCCTGTGGTCGGATTGGGATAACCAGTGGCTCACCGGCGGGACGGAGCCGGACGTGATCGCCGAGGCGAATCTCGACGCCGAATCGATCCACGCCGGCATCAAGCGGTTCGCGGAGGCGCGGCCTGAGCGGCTGGCACGCCAGCGCGAGGTGCTGGCGGCGCTGTAGGCGCGGGGCGGGTGAGGCGGCCTGCTGGTCTCCCACCTCTGGGCGACCGCCGGCATCGGTTCGGGCGGAGCGCGCCGCAGACCCGCTACGCAACCTTGACAATCAAGGTTGAAAGTAGCGATTGACGCGGCCGAAAGGCGCGAATACGGTATTTCCATGGCTACAGCGACCGTAGAACGCGATCTTTCCGATCTCCTGATTCCCACCGACGGGATTCCGAAGGAGGTTCTGCGAAAGGTCAAGCGCGCCGGCCGCCGAAAGATCATCAGCGATTCCTATCCCTATGCCACCAAGATGGGTCGGCAGGCGTACGAACGTCGGAAGGCGGAGTTGCAGGTCGAGTTGCTAAAGATGCAGCGGTGGGTCAAGGAGACGGGGCAGCGCGTCGTGCTGCTCTTCGAAGGCCGCGACGCCGCCGGCAAGGGCGGCACCATCAAGCGCTTCATGGAGCATCTCAATCCCCGCGGCGCGACTGTGGTGGCGCTGCCGGCCCCGTCCGAGCGCGAGCGCAGCCAGTGGTACTTCCAGCGCTACGTGCAGCATCTTCCGGCTGAGGGCGAGATCGTGTTCTTCGACCGCTCCTGGTACAACCGGGCAGTCGTCGAGCCCGTAATGGGCTTCTGCACGCCGGCCGAGACGGTGCGATTCCTGCGCGACACCGTCTTGTTCGAGCAAATGTTGATCAACGAGGGCCTGCGGCTGTTCAAGTTTTGGTTTTCGGTGAGCCAGGAGGAGCAGCTCAGACGCGTCATGTCCCGCGCCCAGGACAGCCTCAAGCAGTGGAAGCTGAGCCCCGTCGACATGCGGTCGCTGCCGCTGTGGGACGAGTTCACCGAGGCGAAGAAGCTGATGTTCGCGGGTACCGACACAAAGGCGTCACCCTGGGTGGTCGTCAAGTCGGACGACAAGAAACGCGCCCGCCTAAACTGCATGCGCTTCTTGCTGCGGAGCTTGGAGTACGACCCCGACGGCGCGCGGCGCGTGACCAAGCCCGATCCAAGGCTGATCGGGCCCGCAAAGTCGCTCTACGGCAAGGATGAGGTCTGGTAGCTCAGGCCTCGGCGGCGTAATCGGCGGCGAACTCCACTTGGGTCCATATGCTCGAGCCCCTGATCTCGGTGAGCCCCTGTCGATGTCGCAATCACTGACTGTCCTCGGGGAGTGACATGTTGCGCGATGCCAGCAACGCGCGGTGGGAGGTTGACTGGCACGTACTTCTAGTCGGAGGGCATTCGGGGGCCGGCAAAACCACGGCCGCGGAGCGAATCGGGCAGTCCCTGGGCGTGCCGTGGACGATGGTCGACGATGTGCGGCTCGCTTTCCAACGGGCCAAGGTCACGCTGCCCAGCGAAACGGAGGCACTGTACGCCGACATGCAGCCGGATTTCCGTCGACGCACGCCGGAGGAGCAGTGCACCGCTCTGATCGACGTTGGCAGCGCCATGTCCGCCCCGCTCGAGGCAATCGTCGAGAACCACATCGACCAGCGAGCCCCCATCGTGATCGAGGGAGATGGCATCTTGCCGTCGCTGCTTTCTCGCCCGCCATTGCTCGAACGCGCGGCCTGGATCCGTGCAGTCTTCATCGTGGAGCCGGAAGAATCAGCGCTTCGGGCCGCCCTGGAGGCTCGTGGCGGCCGCTGGGTTGCGGGCCGGACGCAAGCCGAGATTCGGGCCATGACCAGCGGTAAGTGGATGTTCGGCCAGTGGATTGCCGCGGAGGCTTCGGGGCGCAACCTGCCGGTCGTGGAGCCGCGCCCGCGGGACACATTGCCCGACCGGCTCATGGCGGCGGTCGCCCAGGCGCGCTAGGCAGGCTCGGGAAACGTCAGGCAGCGACCGTCGGCGCCCCCGATCACGCAACCGTCGAAGACCTCGCGCGCTTCGGCAATCATTGCGTTCATATACGCCGGATCGTCGGCTTCGGTCATGACGTGCACCAGCACCAGCCGTTGGACGCCCGCCGCCGCGGCGATCTCCCCGGCGCCGCGGGCCGTGGTGCAGGCGGCGTAGATGTCGGGCCAGCGTTCGCGCGCCGCGTCGACCTCCATGGCCATGTGGACGAGCGTGTGGGCCCCGCGCGCCAGCTCGACGATCTCCGGCAATGGTCGGGTGTCCCCGGAGATGACAATCGAGCCGCCCTCGGCGTCGAGCCGGTAGGCCAGCGACGTGAGGTAGGGCTGCGCGTGCTGGGCATGCCCCACGCGAACCGTCCACCCTTCGGCTGTGACCGTGTCTCCGACGGCAAGCTCTCGAACGTGGAACCGCGGACGCTGGCGGGGCATGACGCCGCCGCGGTTGCGGAATGCCTGCAGGCTCATCGGATGGTTGGTGCGCGCGACGAGATCGGGACCGAACGCGCCGTCGTGGCCAAACAGGCGCTGCGTCATGCGCTCCAGCGGTCGCGGGCCAAAGACCGAGAGGTCGTCGCCGCGTCCGGCGCCCTGATCCCAGCGTGACAGCGCGAAGTGCGGGTAGTCGGTGGAGTGGTCGAAGTGCAGGTGGGTGAAGAACACATGGCCAATCGTGGCGAGATCGATGCCCGCCGCCGCCAGATTCCGCGTCGCCCCGGGTCCCAGATCGAAGACCACGCCGGCGTCACCCACGCCGACGTACGTGGACGACCCGCCGCGATGCGGTCGCGGGTCGGGCGTTCCGGTGCCCAGAAGCACCATTCGCAGCGGCTGGCTCATGCGCGGCGCCTTTCGCACAATGCGGGCGAATCGTGAGCGCCGGAGGCACTGCCCGCGTGTCTGATTGGGATGTCATCGTAGTCGGCGTGGGCGCCATGGGCAGCGCCACGACCTTCCACCTGGCGCGGCGGGGCGTGCGCGTGCTGGCGCTGGAGCAGTTCGACCTCGCGCACGACCAGGGCAGCTCCCACGGCTACACCCGCATCATGCGGCACGCGTACTACAACGCCCCCGGGTACGTGCCGCTGGTGCAGCGGGCCCAAACGCTGTGGCGCGAGCTCGAGGAAGTCAGCGGCGAGACGCTGTTTGTCCACACGGGCGGTCTCTCGCTGGGGCGGCCCGATGCGCTCGTGGTGCGCGGCGCGCTGCTGGCCGCCGAGCGGTTTGGGCTGGAGCACGAGGTGCTGGACGCCGCCGGAGTCCAGCAGCGGTTCCCCGCCATTCATCTCTCGGACGACATGATCGGCGTGCACGATCCGGCCGCCGGATTCTTGCTCCCGGAGCGGGCGATTCTGGCGCACGCGGCGGCGGCTCGGTCGCACGGGGCAGAGGTGCGGACGCGGGAAGCCATCACCGGCTGGCAGGCCACGAGCGACGGCGTGGAGGTCCACACCGAGCACCACGTTTACCGGGCGGAGCGGCTGGTGCTGACGGCCGGAGCGTGGATGGGGGAATTGCTGGCGGACCTGTATCTGCCACTCGAAGTCACCCGACAGGTCGTTGGATGGTTCGAGCCGGATGACCCGGCGCTCTGCGAGCCGGACCGTCTGCCGGTGTGGCTGCTGCAACCTCCGGGAGACGAGGAGTATTTCTACGGGCTGCCCCGATACGGCCCGCCGGGGCTCAAGCTTGGCCGCATGTTCCATCTGCAGCCGGCCGTTACGCCGGCTGAGCTCACGCGGACGACGGACGACGCGGACGAGGCGCTGTTGCGCACGTGCCTGGCTCCCTACTTTCCGGGAGCCAACGGCCGCGCACTGGAGCTGATGACCTGCATGTTCACCAGCACGCCGGACGGGCACTTCATCATGGATACCCACCCGCGATATCCCAACGTCACGCTGATATCCGCGTGTTCGGGGCATGGCTTCAAGTTCGCGTCGGTGGTTGGCGAGATCGCGGCTGAGTTGGCGCTGGACGGCCAATCCCGGCACGACATCGAGATGTTCCGTCTGGGCCGCTTCGAGCACGGCACGCCCCAATAGCCGCTGGGGAACCTCTGAACGAATAGGGGGCCATTGCCAACGTGCGCCCCCATCAGTTCGGCACTCCTTCGACAAGCTCAGAGCCTGCCCCGTACCTGATACGGGGACGAACGGATGGGGGCGCGGCCCACCGAATCAATTGGATCTTTCCTAGACCGGCCACACGATCGGCACGACGATCAGCGACGTGACGAGGATCAGCAGCGTCAGCGGCGCGCCCACCTTCAGGAAGTCCACAAAGCGGTAGCCGCCGGCGTTGTAGACGAGCAGGTTGGCCTGGTGGCCGATGGGCGTGAGAAAGGCCGTCGAGGCCGAGATGGCCACCATCATGAGGGCTGGTTGCGGGGCGATGCCCGCGCCCGCGGCGATTTCGAGCGCCAACGGAGCGATGAGCACGACGGCGGCGGCGTTGGACATGAGTTGCGTCAGCAGTGCGGTGGCGACGAACAGCCCGGCGAGGATGGCCAGCGGCCCAATGGGGCTCACATATTCCGCGGCCCACTGCGCCGCGAGATCGGCCAGTCCCGTGGTGGTGACCGCGTCGCCCAACGGAATGAGCGTGCCGATGAGCACGATGGTGCGCCAGTCGACGGCCGTGTAGAGACGCTGGTATGGCAACACGCGAAAGAGCAGCATCAAGATGATGCCGGCGGCAGCCGTGACGGCGATCGGCGCGATGCCCGCCGCAGCCAGGCCAACGACCGCCCCAAGAATGAGCACCGCCACGGCCATATGCGGTCGAACGGCCGGCCTCGCCGGCCGGCGGCCAAGCAGGATGAACTCGGGCGAGCGAGCGAAGGAATTGACGCGCTCGACGGGCACCCGGACGATCAGCACGTCGCCGGGCCGGATCTGCACATTGCGAAGGGCGCGGCCCAAGCGCTGCCCCTGACTGTCCATGTGTTAGTCAGGCCATATAGGTGTAGCTGGCCTTTCCCACACACAGTTGTGAGGAAGTTTGGCTATGGCTGCACACAGACTTCCTATGT
>DAOUKN010000045.1:0-9787 GCA_034421255.1 Chloroflexota bacterium
CGCGCTGCGGGCGATCGATATCGCCGCCGGCGCGCGCGGTTTTCTTGCCCGCGATCCCGCAACCCGGCCCGACGTCCTGCGAGAGGTTGAGGCGGCGCGACCGGAGGCCTTCACCGCCTTGGTCACGCAGGCATACAACTCCCATTACACGTGTCCCAAGGTGCGCCGTGCCTTGGGCTTCACACCAGAGAATCCGCAGCCCGAAGGATTCACGCAAGCCCGAACCTTCGATTCCACGCTGCTCGATGGCGTGCGCGAACGCAATCGGACCTGGCGCCGCGTCTGATTCCGACGGCCTATGGCCGCCGAGACTGGTTTACGCCTTTTGGACGCCCAGGTCGCCCGCCCGCATTTCGAACTGAACCTTGAAGCCGGACTGGGCGGCAGCCGATTGGATGCGGCCGCGAATCGTGGGCTGTCGCTTCTTCTCTTGCTCCGAGAGGCTGATGACTACCCATTCACCACGCGATGTCTTATCCAGACGGTCGACAATCTCGCGAATCTCAGGGCTGATGCGACGAGAACGCTGCGGCCGCTGCTTCCAGTCGCCGGTTGATACGACCTCTTTGACCTTCATCCGATACTCCACTCCTGTCGAACAATCCACATTGGATCGGGTCATCATGGCACACGCAAATCGTCGGATGCAAATTTCGGACCAGAGTCGAACCTATACGGAATGTAATCGTGGCAATACCGGGCAGGCCGCCGCCAGTGCCTTGCACGCTATCTTTTTGCGACATTGTATTTCGGCAATTGGTGTGCTGCCGGGTGATCTAATCGTGGGTCCATTCCCACGAGAGCGAGTCTTGACGAAAGACTGGTCCGTCCCTACATACGCGCTTGACGCCATGCGTGGTGCGGACCACACAGGAGTAGCACACGCCCACGGCGCAGCCCATGCGCGCTTCGAGCGACGCGAAGACCGGGCGTTGACCGCGCTCTAATCCGAATCTGGCGCTGAGCCGCGACATTGCCTCGAGCATTGGCGTGGGGCCGCACGCGAACACTTGCTGGGACCAGTCCCACCAGTCGGGAACCAGATCCGTGATCACGCCCGCATGGCCCTGCGAGCCGTCGTCGGTCGCGGTGACATAGGTGGCCGACTCGGGAATCCAGTCCGCGGGCGTGACACCCGCCGCATCCCGCGCGCCGCACAGAATGGTGGATTCGACGCCGTTTGCCGCGGCGCCGTCGGCCATCACGAGGAGGGGCGCCAGCCCAATTCCACCGCCGACGAAGAGCGCCCGCTCGGCGCCTGGCTGCCACTCGAACCACGTCCCGAGCGGCCCCAGCAGGTCGATTTCCGTACCCGGCTCTTGCCGCACAAGCCAGTCGGTGCCGCGACCCACGACGTCGATCAGAAAGGCGATGCGGCCCGGCTCGGGCTCGACGCGGGTGAAGCTCAATGGTCGCCGCAGCATGGGGTCGTAGCTGTCGGGGTCGCCGCACAGCGCGTGGGCAAACTGTCCGGCGCGCGCTGTCGCCGCGATGCCCGGCGACTCGTAGGTGCACCACCACAGGCGCTCGGTGATCCGCTCGTTGCGGATGACCCGCGCCGTTTCCTGGAGGGCTTTCACGCGGACGCGGTCGGGGCGCCGCGGTATTCGTCGATCGTGCGCACGTCATACGATCCGCGCGTGGAGCCCAGCGCGTCCAGCAACGAGCGGACCGTCTCGAGCGTGGTGAGACAGGGGGTGCGCGTCTCCGCGGCGGCCCGACGCATGTAGTGGCCGTCCTGCAGCGCCTGGCGGCGGCCCGTCAGCGTGTTGACCACCAGCACGCTGCTGCCCGAGCGAATGAACTGCTCCACGTTTGGGGTGCCGGCCCGCAACTTGGCCACTGTGCGAGCGCGGAACCCGAGGTCTCGAATGAAGCGCGCCGTGCCTTCGGTGGCGACGAGCCCGTATCCCAGCTGGTCCAGGCGTCGGATGATGTCGACGGCCCCGGGCTTGTCGCGGTCGGCGATCGAGAGCAGCACGTCGCCCTCGGGCGGCAGGGCGTTGCCGGCGGCGATCATGGCCTTGAGCAGGGCGGGCGGAAACGCGCGATCCACGCCCATCACCTCGCCGGTGCTCTTCATCTCCGGGCCCAGATACGTGTCGACGCCCGAGAGCTTGGCCATCGAGAACACGGGCGCCTTGACGGCGAACAAGGGCGGCACCGGCGCGACGCCCGGCGCCCAGCCAAGCTCGGCCAGCGACGCACCGAATAGCGTCTGCATGGCCAGGCGCACCATGGGAATTCCGGTGGCCTTGCTCAAGAACGGCACCGTGCGGCTGGAACGCGGATTGACCTCCAGCACGTAGACGTCGCCGTCGTATTCCACGTACTGCACGTTGACGAGGCCGCGCGAGCCGAGCCCGGCGCAGATGCGCTGCGTGGCTTCCAGAATGGCCGCCTGCGTCGCCTCCGACGCCGTGACCGGCGGGTACACCGCGAAGCTGTCGCCGGAGTGAACGCCGGCCCGCTCGATGTGCTCCATGATGCCGGGAATGAGCGTGTGGACGCCGTCGCAGATCGCGTCGACTTCGAGCTCCCGGCCTTCGAGGTATTTGTCGACAAGCACCGGGCGTTCGGGCGAGGGTTGCGTGACCTCGTGGATATAGCGTTCGAGCTCCTGCCGGTCGTCGACGATTTCCATGGCGCGCCCGCCCAAGACGTACGACGGGCGCACGAGCACCGGATACCCCAGCTGCTCCGCCACGGTCACCGCGTCTCGCATGCGGGTCACCGTGGCCCCCGGCGGACGCAAGAGGCCAAGCCGTTCGAGGAACCGGTCGAACTTGGCCCGGTCCTCCGCCTCGTCGATGCTTCCCGGACCACCGCCCGCGATCTCATGGCCCAGCGCGTAGAGCGGCTCGGCAAGGTTGATGGCCGTCTGGCCGCCAAACTGCGCGATGGCGGGCGGCATTCCGTTGCGCCGGCCCTCGTTGGCGAGCACGTCGGCGACGCTTTCGACATCGAGCGCCTCGAAATATAGCCGCGTCGACGAGTCGAAGTCGGTGCTCACGGTCTCGGGGTTCGAGTTGATCATCACGCTGGCGCGTCCCGCCGCCTGCAACGCCCACGCCGCGTGGACGGAGCAGTAGTCGAACTCGATGCCCTGCCCGATGCGAATCGGTCCGCTGCCGATCACCACCGCCGGCGAGTCGGCCTCGGGCTGGGCCTCGTTTTCGTGCTCGTAGGTGCTCCAGTAGTAAGGCGTGACGGCGTCGAACTCCGCCGCGCACGTGTCGACCATCTTGTAGACCGGCGTGATCCCGTACGACTCGCGCCGTTCGCGCACGCGGTGGGGCAGCTCGTCCGCCAGCGCGGCGATCATCCCGTCGGAGAAGCCGGCCCGCTTGGCGTCCCACAGCAGATCGGCGGTCAGCGGTTCATTGAGCAGGCGGCGCTCCATGGCATGGATGCCGGCGAGCTTGTCGATGAAGAAAATGTCGATGTGCGACCGCCGGGCGATCTCGGCCGGTTCGGCCCCGCGCCGCAGGGCCGCCATGATGGCCCACAGCCGCTCGTCGTGCGCGTGGTCGATGCGCCACCAGATGGCCTGATCGTCGTCGGCCCACGCCGGGTCGTCCCAGAGCAGCGTGCGGCCGCCGATCTCCAGCCCGCGAACGGCCTTGTTGAGGCAGGCCTCGATGGTCCGCTCGATCGCCATCACCTCGCCCGTGGCCTTCATCTGGGTGCCCAGGCGCCGGTCGGCGTGCGCGAACTTGTCGAACGGCCAGCGCGGGATCTTGGTCACGACATAGTCGAGCGCGGGCTCGAACGCGGCGCAGGTCCGCTGCGTGATGGGGTTGGGCAACTCGTCGAGCCGCCGGCCCAGGGCGATCTTGGCGGCGATGCGCGCGATGGGGTAGCCGGTGGCCTTGGACGCCAGCGCGGATGACCGGCTCACGCGCGGGTTCACCTCGATCACGGCGTAGTTGAAGGACTTGGGATCGAGCGCGAACTGGACGTTGCACCCGCCCTCCACGCGCAGCGCGCGGATGATGCGCAGCGCCGCGGACCGGAGCATCTGGTACTCCTTGTCGCTGAGGGTCTGGCTGGGCGCGAACACGATGGAGTCGCCCGTGTGCACGCCCATCGGGTCGAAGTTCTCCATGTTGCAGACGGTGATGCAGTTGTCGGCGCCGTCGCGCATCACCTCGTACTCGATCTCTTTCCACCCGGCCAGCGAGCGCTCCACGAGGACCTGCCCGATCGGGCTCGCCTGGAGCCCGCCGTTGACCACCGCCTCGAACTCGTCCTCATGCCGCGCGAAGCCCCCGCCCGTGCCGCCCAGGGTGTACGCCGGGCGCACCACCAGCGGGAAGCCGCACGAACGCGCGAAATCCCACGCGTCTGGCAACGAGGTCACGGTGCGGCTCTCGGGCACGGGCTCGCCGATGCGCTCCATCAGCGCCCGAAATCGCTCCCGGTCCTCCGCGTCCTGGATGCCCTCGAGCGGCGTGCCCAGCACGCGCACGTCCGAGGCGTCCAAGATGCCCGCCTCGCCAAGCTCCACGGCCATGTTGAGGCCGGTCTGTCCGCCCATGGACGCCAGCAGCCCCTGCGGCCGTTCCCGCTCGATGACGCGCGCCAGCACCTCGCGCGTGATGGGCTCGATGTACACCCGGTCGGCGATGCCTTCGTCCGTCATGATCGTGGCGGGGTTGGAGTTGACCAGGATCGAGCGCACGCCCTCTTCGCGCAGGGCCTTGCAGGCCTGCGTCCCGGCGTAGTCGAACTCCGCCGCCTGGCCAATCACGATCGGCCCCGAGCCGATCACCAGCACGCTGTCGAGGTCAGCCACGCATGCGTCCTCGGGCCACCGGCACCGTCAAGCCGCGTGCCTGTCCACGCCCTCGATCGCGTCGAGAAACCGGTCGAAAAGGTACTGGTTGTCCTGGGGTCCCGGGCTGGCCTCGGGGTGGTATTGAATGGAAAAGACGGGCAGGCGCTCATGGCTCAGGCCCTCGACCGAGCCGTCGTTCAGATTAACGTGGCTCACGGTGAAGCCGCTGTCGGCCGGAATCGAGTCCGCATCGACCTGGAAGCCGTGGTTTTGCGACGTGATGTGCACCCGACCGTCCGTCAGGTCCTGCACGGGGTGGTTGGCGCCGCGATGGCCAAAGGGCAGGCGGCTGGTGGTGGCCCCGATCGCCAGACCCAGGACCTGATGCCCCAGGCAGATTCCCATCAGGGGATAGCGACCGATCATGGCGCGGACGGTTTCGACGGCCCGGTCGGCCTGCACGGGATCGCCCGGTCCGTTGCCCACGACGACGCCGTCCGGCTGCAGGGCGTCGATGTCGCTCGGCGTCGAGCCGTAGGGCAGCACGTGCACCCGCGCGCCCCGGCGGGCGAGCGAGCGCACGATGTTGGTCTTGACGCCGATGTCCAGCAGGGCGATGCGCGGTTCCCCGTCGCGCCGCCGGGGCTCCGGCCAGGGCGCCCACGGCGCGCTGGTGGCCGTGCATGGCTCGGGGACGGTCACTTCGGCAACGAACGGCTGGTCGTCGTAGGACGGCAGGCGCCGCGCCCGCTCGACCTCGCTCTCGGCCCAGGCCGAGGCGCCCGGATGCGCTCCCCGCAGCCAGTGGAAGGTGGAGGCGTTGCCGGACACGTCGCGAGGAGCCCGAATCAGCCGGCTGGGCGCCGGCCCGGTGCGGCGGATCACCCGCACCAGCGCCCGCGTATCGATGCCCATGATCCCCGCGATGCCGTGGTCGTCCAGAAACGCGCCCAAGCCGCCGGCCGCGCGCCAGTTGCTGGATGTCGGGGCAAGCTCGCGCACGACGAGCCCGGCGATCCATGGGCGGCGCGACTCGACGTCGTCGGCGTTCACGCCGTAGTTGTTGATCAACGGGTAGGTCAAGGTGACGATCTGTCCGCGGTAGGACGCGTCGGTCGTGATTTCCTGGTAGCCCGTCATGCTGGTGTTGAACACCACTTCGCCCTCGGCCGGCTCGCGGCTGCCGAATCCGTAGCCGAAGAACACATCGCCCGTGGCGAGCGCAAGGGCGGCGGGCTC
The DNA here is from genome assembly GCA_034421255.1 of Chloroflexota bacterium. Lineage (GTDB taxonomy): Bacteria > Chloroflexota > UBA11872 > UBA11872 > UBA11872 > JAJECS01. Next base: position 6,020 of record DAOUKN010000045.1, read on the forward strand.
AGCCTGCATGTATCAGCTCAGGGGCGGAGGCCGCGCGGTCGTAGACCACCGATCCGCCCACGATCGTCTGCTGCACCACGCCGTGCATGGGCAAGCCCGCCAGCGGCGTGTTGCGCCCCTTCGAGCGGAAGGCGCTTGGGTCGATGACCGTCTCTTCGTCGGGGTCGAAGATCACCACGTCGGCGGGGGCGCCGGGCGTGAGGGTTCCAGCGGGCAGTCCGTAGACCCCGGCGGGTGCGCTGGTGAGCATGCGAATGGCGAAGACCAGGTCCAGCTGCCCGGCGTGCACGAGGCCCAGCACGCTCTGCAGCGCCGTCTCGAAGACGCTGAAGCCGACCACCGCGTCGGCAAATTCAATGTCCTTCTCGTGCACGGCGTGCGGCGCATGGTCGGTGGCGATGCAGTCGATGGTGCCGTCGCGCAGCGCTTCGAGCAGGCGCTCGGTGTCGGCCCGCTCGCGCAGCGGCGGCGCGACCTTGGTGTTGCCGTCATACGGCGGCAGGATCGCGCTCACCGGGTCGTCCCGGCCGGCGACCAGGTCGCAGGTCAGCGTCAGGTGATGCGGCGTCACTTCCGCGGTCACGTTGGCCCCACGCGACTTCGCTTGCCGAATCAGGTCGACGGAACCGCCGGAGGTCACGTGCAGGCAGTGGTAGCGCCCGCCGGTCAGCTCCGCCAGCAGCAGATCGCGCCCGAGCATGATCTCCTCGGCCTGGCGCGGCGTGCCCGGCAGCCCGAGCCGCGCGCTCACCACGCCCTCATGCATCGTGGTGCCGGCGGTCAGGGTCGGGTCCTCGCAGTGATTGGAAACGGGGATTCCCAGCGGTCGCGCGTATTCCAGGGCATGACGCATCAGCGCGGTGTCGGCCAGCGGGCGTCCGTCGTCGGTGAACCCGACCACCCCGGCCTCGGCCAGGTCCACCATCTCGACCAGCTGGCGACCGTTCTGGCCGCAGGTGATCGCCGCCAGCGGCAGCACGCGCACGACGGCGTGTCGCTCGATCTGGTCCTGCAAGCCTTCGATCACGCTCCGCGAATCGAGCACGGGATCGGTGTTGGGCATGGCGCACACCGTGGTGAAGCCGCCGGCCGCCGCAGCGGCGGTGCCGCTGGCGATGTCCTCCTTGTACTCGAACCCCGGCGTCCGCAGGTGCGCATGCACATCGACGAATCCGGGGGCGACCACCCGGCCCGCGGCGTCGATCACCCGCGGCGCGCCCAGCGGCAACTGGGCGCCCACCTCACCGACGCTCGCCAGCCGGCCATCGTCAATGAGGAGGTCGCCGACCCGATCGACTCCGTTCGCGGGGTCGATGATCCGGCCCCCGCGAATGACCAGCGGCGTGTTCTCAGCCATCCAGGGCCTCACTCAGATAGCGGCGCACGGCCTCCTTGGCCACGTCGAGAATCGGCTCGCCGTGTCCCACCGTCAGCGACGTGAACGGCAGCTCCAGCAGGCCGAGGAGCGCGTGCGGCGGCCGCGCCTGCGGGTGCGCCCCAACCTGGCCCTCGTTGTGCGTCCAGTAGCTCGTGGTCCCCAGCGCGTCGCCGACGAAGAGCACCCCGCGATTCTCGGGCCAGAGCAGGGCGTGCTCGCCTTCGGTGATCGTGCCGAGCGTGATCGCCTCCAGCCCGGCAGGAAGCTCGGTGTCCGCGCCGTAGACGTGATCGGGCGCAACCGATTCAAGCTCGCCGATGTCTCCCTCGGGGGCCCAGACCTCGGCGCCAAACCGTCCGCGCAGCATGGCCGCCGCCCGCTCGTGAAAGTGGTTGGTGATGAGGATGTGGCTGACGCCGTGGCGCTCGATGGCGCCGATGGCGCGCGGCGGGTAGTCGCTGGGATCGATCAGCACGCAGCCGGACGTCTGCTCGATGGCGTAGGACTCCAGCGAATACCGCTGCCAACCGACCGACCAATGCGTGAGGCCCGGCAGAATCTCGCGGGGTCCGGATCCCGCATAGCCGATCATCGTCGCCCCTCTCCGGTCAGCAGCAGGTAGAGCACCGCCATGCGCACCGCCACGCCGTTGGCCACCTGCTCTTCGATCACGGACTGCTCGCTGTAGGCCACGGCCGGCGAGATTTCCACGCCCTGATTCATCGGTCCGGGATGCATAACCAGCGCGTGGCGCTGGGCGCGCGCGAGCCGCGCGGGATTGACCGACCAGCGGCGGGCATATTCGCGCAGGTCCGGCAGCAGGCCCGCCTGCATGCGCTCGCGTTGCACGCGCAGCGCCATGACGACGTCGGCGCCCTGGATGGCGCGGTCCAGGTCGTGCTCGATGCGCACCTCGCCGGTCCCGTCGGTGAGGTCCGCCATGGTGTCGGGCAGCAGGGAGGGCGGCCCGCTCAAGACCACCTGCGCCCCCATGCGCGCGAAGGCCCAGATGCCGGATCGCGCCACGCGGCTGTGCAGGATGTCGCCCACGATGACGATCTTGCGACCCTCCACGTCACCCAGCCGGCGCCGCACGGTGTAGAGGTCGAGCAGCGCCTGGGTGGGGTGGCCGCGGGTGCCGTCGCCGGCGTTGATCACGCCGCAGTCAAGGTGACGTGACGCCAGCTCGGGCGCGCCCGCGCGCGAGTGGCGCACCACCACGATGTCCGCGCCAAGGGCCTGAATGGTCTGGAAGGTGTCGATCAGCGACTCGCCCTTCTCCACGCTGCTGCCCGAGGCGGCGATGTTGACCACGTCCGCGCTCAGATTCTTGCCCGCCAGCTCGAACGACACGCGGGTGCGCGTGCTGGGCTCGTAGAACACGTTGGCGATGGTGGTGCCGCGCAGCGTCGGCACGCGCCGGATGGGACGCTCCAGCACCGCGTGCATGCGCTCGGCGGTGTCCAGGACTTCCGCGAACTCATCGCGGGTGAAGTCGCTCACGTCCAAGAGGTGCTTACGCTGCAGGAGTGGCCTCCTGCGCCCCGCGCGTCACGCGCTCGATATGCACGGCGTCTTCCCCGTCGAGTTCCAGCAGTCGCACGGTCACCCGCTCGTCGTCGGCGGTCGGGAGGTTCTTGCCGACGAAATCGGCGCGTACCGGCAGCTCGCGGTGGCCGCGGTCGACGATGACGGCGAACTGAATCGCGCGCGGCCGGCCAAAGTCGTTCAGCGCGTCCAGCGCGGCGCGCAAGGTGCGTCCGGTGTAGAGCACGTCGTCCACCAGGACCACGGTGCGATCGGTCACGTCCACCGGAATGTCGCTGGGACGCACCGGCGGGCCGATGGACCGGCGGTCCAGATCGTCGCGGTGCATGGTGGGGTCCACGGCGCCGGTCGGGACCTGCTGGCCCTCGATCGTCTCGATCAGGCCGGCCAGTCGCTCGGCGAGCACGGGTCCCGGCCGCGGAATGCCGACGAGGACGAGCGAGGCGGCGCCGCGGTTGCGCTCGATGATCTCGTGGGCAATGCGGGACATCGCGCGGCCCATGTCCGCCGACGACATCACCACGCGGCGCTGTGCCGCTGCCACGAACACCTCCCTATGTGTTCATCCTCCGGGCCGCGTGCTCAGGGCACAAAAAAAGGGCCTCGAAGGGCCCTAGGTCCGCGCCCGACACACACGGCGTCGGCGGTCTGCCGCTTTCCGTCTCGCTGGAACGGATTAAAGGGCCCTGAAGTATAGCCGCTCCGGCCCGAGAACCCTACGCGGATCGCGGTGTGGTTGCGACGCCTTCAGCTCGCCAGGCTGAACGCCGGGTCGCGCGTCGCCACGGCCGTCCGATGCTGGCCCGTGCCGACCATTGCCACGGGAATGCCGGTGATCTCTT
>DAOUKN010000046.1:0-10566 GCA_034421255.1 Chloroflexota bacterium
CCACGCCCTCGCCGCGTTCAAATCCCAACGGCCCGCAGGAAAGACGACCGCATATCTGACCTGGGAGCGGTTCGCGAAACGCCCTCTCACCGCACCCTTGTCGCCCCGGTTACCCGTCGAGGTCGACGACCACCTGGCTATGCGGGATGTACCCGGACAGGTCGCTGTCGGCCAGCCGTTTGCGCAGGATCGCAATGTCCCCATCGTCTTCAAGCCGCTCGAGAAGTTCGGCCTCAGTCGCGGAGGCTTCAGCCGCGAGCGCCTTGCCAACCTCCACCTCGCCGTCCAGCAGCGCGTCGACAGCCTCGGTCAACAGACCTACGCGGTATTCCGGGTCGCGCCTGACGCGGGCCTTGACGGTTTCGTCGAAATCGCGCGTGGACGGCATTGTGTGGTGTCCTTTCGCGGATGCGGCGCGTCAGTCGGCGGCGTTGACGCCGGTGAACGTCCCGCGCAAGCCGTCCAACTGTCCTTGGGCGCGCCCTTCCTCGTCTTTGATTCCTGAAAAGCGCGTTTCAAACGACTTCACGCAAGAATCCAGCACGGCGGTGCGCTCCCGCAAGTCAACCCGCACGCTCGCCAGTCCGGCCCCGATCCGGACTCCGGGCTGCAAACACTTCAATCTCAGCGTGTACGCGGTGACCGACAGGTTCCAGACGGGGCGAATGAGCTCTCAATCGTCATCAAGACTCTAGATTACACCGTAGCCGCGTCCGTCCACCGATGCGATTTCGCGCCCCATTGCCACACGCCTGCCTTCCATACCCATGAGACGAACTACACACACCACGTGAATCGCAACGCCATGGCAAGAGTTGCCTGACTTCATGATCGCGGCGTTCTTCGAACGGACGACAATTCTGATCGTCTCCGACTGAATAAGAATCCGGCTCCCCACAAGGCAAATCAGCCACCCAGCGCTATCGATCTCGCAGGGCGCAATCACCCAAGTATGGAAGCCTCGGTGCTTTGTGCCGAATCCAGACGACACCAGCTACGAACAGCCCGATGGAGACGGCGGGGTGGCCATGAAGTCATTACTATGGACAAAGCGTGCTACGCTTGTCCAAGTTGCTACACGCGCGCGACCTCACCGCCTGGACGGCAGAAATCTCAGGGAGGAATCCGGCATGGCCACCTACAATTTATTTATCAGTCATTCGTGGAGTTATGGCGGCGATTACAACAGACTTACTAGCCTCTTAGATGCTAAACTGTACTTCTCTTATGCAAATTTTTCTGTGCCTCGCGATGACCCCATACACACACAAAGTAATGCCGTATTACGGCAAGCAATTCTTAACAAAATACGTCTCTGCCACGTTGTTGTCATTATGGCGGGGGTCTATTCAACGTATAGCCGTTGGATAAATATAGAAATCGAATTGGCACAAAGCGGCTTCGCGAATCCCAAGCCAATTCTTGCAGTTAAGCCTCGCGGGAATATAAATGTTTCACGGCCAGTGGCCTTGGCGGCTGGCAAAATTGTAAACTGGAACACAGATAGCATAGTTGCTGGCATTCGTGAGCTTGCTCGATGAGCAATTTAGATCAAGGTCAACTTCTTGAACTGTATAAGCTTCACGCTGAGCTCGCCGACCGCGTGAGTCAACGACGTGATTCATCGAACCGACTTTTTGCCGGCCTTCTAACTGGCCTGGTTGTGTTCATCAGTGCGCTACTCAGGTTCGGTAGCGGCAAGGTCCCTGAGTTTGCCATCTTATTGGTGATTGGATTGATCGGGATCGCTTTGTCTATTGCCTGGTTCATCATCATTCAATCCTACAAGCAACTGAATAGCAATAAGTTTCGCGTCCTTCAGGATATGGAAACGAAACTCTCCTATGCCTTCTTTACTGATGAATGGGATCCTGAGTCAGAAGGAAGAAAGACCAATCGATATTGGAGGCTTACAAATGTGGAGAGGTCTCTTCCAGCAATTTTTGCCATGCTATTTTTGGGTGTAGCAATATACGCGTTTTTCGTTGGATCGTAGCCTGATCTGATCTCGGGATATACAGCAGGTCGACATATCCCCCGTGCAATTGGAGGACGGTTCCTGATGCACAAGAGCGACATCGTAGACATTGGTGTGTTTTGCATGACCGCGCTCGCATTTGGCGTAATACTTTTTGGGCTCTACTTTGTTGGTGTGGCAATAGGTGCGGCTTAGCATAGCGCTTGAATTGCCTAAGTGTTCTGGCAACAAAGTCTTGCTCAGTCGGGCTGTACGTACGCTCGGAATCCGCGTCAGAAAACACTAAATTGAAGATGCACTTTGGAATCAGGTCCGCGCCTGTACCACATGGTCACGCCAGCAGAGTTCAAGTTGGCAGAGCAGGCATCCCGAGCCGCACATAGGTACCGGCATGCGAGCGTCTATCCGCTGCCACCATGGCGCGTGCGTAGCAGTTGCTCTACTAGTAGGTCGATCTCTGCCGCCACGCTGTCGTCGGACAGTGCTTGGCGGATTTGGCGGCGGGCGGTGACGAAGTAGGCGCCTTCCCTGAGCGGGACAGATCCGGCGACGGCTTCGGCGCGGCGGCCGGAATTGGCGAGGTCGGCGTGGAGCGGATTTGCCGTATCGTATTCGGGGATTGCGGCAGCCAACAGCTTGTCGAAGTGGCGCGCGCCCCACTGGCCGCGCGCCTGTCGATCTTCGACCTCTGCGCGCAACGTTTCGCTGTTGAGAACCGCGCTCAAGTACTGCGCTTCATCCAGGCTCCCAACATTCGACCAGTAGAGCGCATGTTCGATGACCGACGCGTTGTCCGAGAGAATCGCCGCAACTGGCTTGGTCCCCGACGCGGCGTACACCACCCGCAGCGCCGGCGGCGGAAACTGGGCGGACAGCTCCCGGTGATAGTCAATGCGCTCGCCGAAGCTCAGCCGGTCGCTGCTGCGGTGCGCGTCCCATACGTTTTCCGCTTGCGCCAGCCACGCCGCGAGATGGGGATAACCCGCGCGGGCGGCGGTGGCCGCATCCAGCAACCGCTCGGACTCGGAATCCCAAGGGATCACCGATTGCACGGGTTCGAGCAACCGGAAGGGCGTGACGGACTCTCCGAGATAGACAGGCCGCAGAAACCGGCGCTCGACATTGCCCCGCAGCGGGTCTAAGTCTCTCCAGGGTTGCTTCTCCTGGGGACTGCGGCGGCTGGTGATCTGCGGTGCATCGAGATTGCCGCCGAGCGGACCGGCCGGAGCTGATTCCACCAGGCAGAGGAATCGCGGCACCAACGTAGCGCCCTGACGGAACGCCTCGCGATACGGAGATGCCGCCGCGCCATCGTCGCCGACCGCCGGCCAGGGCGTGTCCAGCCAGGTGAGGTGGCGTTCGGCCTCAGTCTCCGTCGCGTTTCGCCGCGGCAACTCGCCAGAGGCCTGGTGGATGGTCTCCGGCAGCGAGCTTTCGTCGCCGACTAGGCGGGCGAACAGCACGCAAGACGGTACGGGGAATAGCGGCTGCAGGTCGTCGCCAAGCGCCCAAGCCTGAGTGAAGCGCACCAGCAAGGAACTTTGCGTCTCGCTGGGGCTGCCATAGCCGATGAAGACTCCCGAGCGAAAGCCCTCGAACTGCCGCCGGCTCATGGCGGCGTAGGGCATGACGAAGGCAATGCGCGCGTTGGGTTTCAAGTAGAGCTCGCAGCAGCGGGCGAAGAAGTAGGCCGAGAGGTCCTGATGCGTGGCGACCTTGCCACCCTGCCAGACGCTCAACCGTTGCGACTCGTCGCGGAAGCGCTGTTGGCCCGCGCGCGACATGAAGCGGTAGGACAGCCAGGGCGGATTGCCGATCACCACGTCGGCGCGCTGCTCGTCCGAGGAGAGCCAGACCGGCCGCACCAGGTTTCGGGCCACGAATCCCCAGATGTGGTTGCGGCCGGCGACGCGCAAGTCGTGCAAGTTGACGTAGGTCTCTCCGAGCACGCCGCGGGCGAATGCGTCCAGGTCCGGCAACCGGTTCCTGAGCGTGGCGTCAAAGCTCGGGGCGTCGAAGCCAAGGTCGCTCAATCGCAGCATCAACTCGACTACCGCGTCGAAATCCGCCGGTGAGCGCGTGACGCCGACGGGGAATTCCAGCACCGGCCCGTCGGGCACCTCGATCAGCACGTCCCGCTCGGCCAGGAACCCTTGGACATTCCACTGCAACGCGTCGCCCAGGTAGACGGGAATGGCCAGTGGCGGCCGATCGGGATGGCGCAGCCGCTCTTCGCCCAGCGCTAGCAGGTAAGTGACGCGGGCGATTTGCACGGCGACGGGATGGATATCGATGCCGACGACTCTCTCAATGCAGCGCGCGAGCGCCTCCCGCGTGCCCAACTCCTGCGCGTCGGCGGCGTCCAGCAGCCGACGAATGGCGTGGAAGAGAAACGCGCCGGAGCCGCAGGCGGGATCCAGCACGCGCTGCTCCAGCGGATCGTCGATGGCCTCAGCGCAGATACGCGCCGCCAGCCAGTCGGGGGTGTAGTACTCGCCAAGCTCGTGGCGGTCTTCCGGATCGATGAGCGATTCGTAGAGGCCCTTGAGCACGTCGGTCTGGACCTCGCGCAGGCGAAAGCGGCTGGCGTGGAGGGCGATGCGGCGCACCAAGTCGTCCGCGCCGGCGTCGAGCATCCAGTCGAAGAAGTCGGACTCAACGACGCCGCTGATGCCGGCCTGCTCGAATGGGCGGCCCGCCAGCAGATCGCGCGGCGCGGGCATGGGAACGCCCAGCACATGCACGGCGATGGTCTTGGCGACCACGGCGAGATAGGTGTGCTGAAAGAAGAGATCGTCGGCATCCACCGGCGAGCCGTAGACCTGTTCGAGGCGCTGCGCCCAGAGCTGCCGCTTGAGGAGCACCTGGGGGTTCCCCCGGCTTTCGGCCCAGGCCTCACGCAGGTCACCCAGGGAGCGCTGCCACGCCGGGCTGAGACGGCCTAGCTCCTGGACGACGGTCTCGGGGTCGGGGTCGAGCTCCTCACCGGCCGCGACGGCCGCGCTGAGCCAGACGAGGATTCCGCGCGAATCGTCCGGGTTGGTGCGGTAGGCAGCCAGCTCGCGCAGCGCGTCCTGGCGCACCTCGTAGGAGACGAATTCCGCGCCGTCGGTGGCGATGCCGACATAGCGCTCACCGCTCTCAGTCTCACGCTGGGATATGTAGCGCTTAAGTTGCAATTCGGCGTCGTCCCGCTCGCGGCGAAGGTTGCTTTTGAACTCGACCACGGTGCGCCCCAAGAGCGCGTCGATGCGACCGCGGACTTCCGGGATTTGCTTTTCCAACTGAACATCGGAGCGCGGCACGCCGAGTCCGTCGACGAGCAACTGACGGACATCGGCCCGCACCGCCTCGTGTCCCGGTCGCGTCGCCAAGTGCTGGACGATGGACTCGAGCTGATCAGGCGGCAGCGGCATGGCTCAGGCTTCGTCCGAGTCCTGTGTAGCGGGTACGTCTGGGACGGGCTCCGTTGCGCCCCAGCGGCGGTTGGCGAGGAGGGCGCCGGTGAGGGCCAGGGCGGCGATGACGGCGCCGGCGGGGGCGGCGAGGAGGACGACGGCGGCGACGATGCCGCTGGTGAGGTCGGCGTAGGCGCCCAGGACCAGGCGGCCGAAGCCGAGCATGCGCCATTGGAGTCTGCGGCGCAGGTGGAGACGCAGGCCGTGGATGCCGGCGGCTGCCGCGGCGCCGAGCGCGAGTCCGGCGACGATTGCGGCGGGGTGGTCGGGCATGACCGCGGCGCCGGCCAGTCCGCCGGCCACGGGTCGGAGGACCCAGCCGACGCGGTCCATGAGGCCGCCGCTGCCGGGGAACTTGTCGGCGAAGAGGTCGATGGGCAGGAGCAGGAGGGCGATGAGGAACACGGCGCTGGTGCCCACGAATTCGAAGGCGGGGTTGGGCGTGAGGAAGTCCGAGCGCCAGGCGAAGAGCGACGTGAGCGCCACGGTGACGTAGGGGTTGAGGCCCGCCGCCACGCCGAGGACGGGCGCCTGGAGGAATTCCACCTAGGGTGTCCGGTTCCCGGGTCGGTGAGGCGGGTTGCCGGTGATGGGGGGTGGATTCCCGCCTTCGCGGGAATGACGGAAGGTGCGGGAATGACGGAGGAGGTGGGAGTGGTGGACGGACGCTCCCTCACCCCAGCCCTCTCCCTCAAGGGGAGAGGGAGTCGGAGGCCGGCATGACGAACGGAGCGGGCACGATGAACGACTATGCAAAGGTCGTCTCATGCCGACTCCGTAGGTTTACCTGCTGAATGGGTCAGCCTACCGATTTACGGTTCGCATCGTGCGTATCGTGTCGACCACTTGGCGCGCGTTGACCCTGTAGGGTGGGCGCACCGTCGCGGAACGGCGCACATGCGCAAGCTGGTCACACGGGCCGCATCGGATTTGACCGCGAGCACGCGGAAGGAGCGGGTAGATGGCGAACAGCGTGGTGCACTGGGAAATCAACGGCAAGGACGGCCCGGCGCTGCAGAAGTTCTATGGCGACCTGTTCGACTGGGAGATCAGCGCCGACAACCCCATGAACTACGGGGTGGTGAGCGCGCCCAGCGACGGGCCGGGCATCGGCGGCGGCATCATGGGCATGGGGGACGTCGAGCCGCCGACCCGGGTGACGTTCTACGTGGGCGTGGACGACGTGACCGAACACCTGGAGAAGGCCGCGAGCATGGGCGGCAGCGTGATCATGCCCGAGATGGAAGTGATGGAAGACGTGGTGATCGGGATCTTCGCCGATCCCGAGGGCCACGTGATCGGCCTGGTGAAGAACGTCCCGATGTAGCCCGGCGCTGGTCGAGGCCTTGGCGGACCTACTCAAGGGGAGGGTCTGAGACACGTCCCGCCGTGTCGAGCGTGGGGCTGGCTCGACGCCAAGCGTCCATCATGCCCCCAGGTTCGAACCGGACTGGATTCCGGCCTCCGCCGGAATGACGGAGGCTTTTTCTCAACCGGCGCTACTTGGGTGGCAGCGAGCGGGCGAACGACACGCCGAGCTCCAGCCAGCTGGCGAGGTCCGCGTCGTCCGTCGTGCCGGCCGGCGCCACCAGCACCCAGCCGTTCATGGGACGCCCGCTCAGGTCGAAGATGCGGGCGTGAGGGCGCGCCAGCGCCTCGTCGAATCGATCGGGGCCTGTGCGAACCATCAGCTCGTCGCCGGAGACCCCCACGGCCATGTTGCCGTCCAGCATGAAGGCGATGCCGCCGAACATGCGTCGCTCGCTGAGCCCGCCTTCGTCCGCGAGGGCCTCGCGCAGTCGCTGGGCCAGTCCTTCGTCGTAGGCCATTCAGTTCCCGGTTCGATGGGTAGGTCGCTGCGTCATTTTGCACGCGTCGATCGCCATTTGCGCTGAAGCACCGTGGTTGCCGGCCGCGTGTCCGGCCTACGCCTGCGCGCACCGGCCCCTCACCCCGACCCTCTCCCCGTGGGAGAGGGAGCCGGATCCGACTTTCACCCTGTGGGAGAGAGAGCCGGACGACGCCTCAGGCGACCCCGAGGCTGGGCGGGTGGGGCGGGCGCATTGGGTGGTGCGATACTTCACCGGCTGAACGCATCGCTTGCCAGGAGATTTCCGATGGCCACATTCATCGCTCTGCTTACCTTGCCCAACGAATCCGCCGAGGAGGGCTCCCTCGCCCACAAACTGGAGGAAGGGGCGCCGGAGACGCGCAAGGTGCTGGAAGCGCACGGCGGGAAGCTGATCTCCATCTACCTGACCATGGGGCAGTTCGACGGCGTGGCGGTGATGGAGTTTCCGAACACGGTGGCCTGCGCGCAGGCGATGATGGCGTTCCGGGAGCGTTTTGGCGGCGGCACGCAGACGATGGAGGCGTTCCCCGAAGGTCAGTGGGCGGAGCTTGCCGCCGGGATCTGAGTCCGACGGCCTTGTGAGTTCACCGGTTCGCGGCGCCCGGTCCGCTGGTAGTCACGCCGGCGATGGATGTGCGCACCCGATTCCCGCACGGGTAGGCGGGGTCTGGATTCCGGCGTCCGCCGGAATGACGGATTCGGTGCATGAGCGACGAAATTCGGGTCCCACGCTGCACGCAGCGCGGGCCACCGGGCCTGGAGTCCCGCTCCCCGCCAGCGGAGGCCTTTGCGTTACCCCGAACGGGCGGGTCTGAGACCCGCCCCTACGATGCGTCGCGAGGTTGCCTTCAGATTCGACCGAACTGGATTCCGGCTTCCGCCGGAATGACGGGCGAACCGCGGCCTGTAATCCAGTTGCGCACTGCGCGGCGCGCGGGCCTATCATGCGGCCATGCGCGGAGAGTCGGCAGCGACCGAACAGGATGCGATCGAGCTTCTGACGGACTTGGTCGGCACGCCGAGCGTGTCGCCCGAGATTCCCGGAGGCACCGGCGAGGCGGCCGTGGCGGCCAAGGTCGCGGCCTATGCCGAAGCCTGCGGCGCGGATGTGATCTTCCAGGAGGCGCTGCCGGGCCGCGCCAATGTGGTGGGCACGCTGGAAGGCGACGCCGGCGCGCCGATCCTGATGCTGGAAGCGCACATGGACACGGTGGCCCTGGGCGCCATGACGCGCGGGCACGAGCCGTGGCTGGACGATGCGGGCCTGCTGCATGGCCGCGGGTCCTGCGACACCAAGGGCTCGCTGGCGGCCATGATGCTCACGCTGCGCCGCGCATCGCGTGAATCGGTGCGGCCCTGCACGCTGGTGCTCGCGGCAACCGTGGACGAAGAGACGGGCAGCACCGGGGCCGACACGCTGGCCGCCTCGGCGGTGACCGCGGACGGCGCGATCGTGGGCGAACCGACGAGCCTGGAGATCGTGCGCGCGCATCGCGGCGGGCGCTTCTGGCAGATCACAACGTCCGGCAAATCGGCGCACAGCTCGCGTCCGGACCTGGGCGTCAATGCGATCTACCACATGTCCGACGTGATCCAGGTGCTGCGCAAGGAGTTCACGCGGCGCCTGGCCGGACGCTGGCACCCGCTGTGCGGGGACTCCACGTTTTCCGCCGGCACGATTCGCGCGGGCACCTCGTTCAACGTGGTGCCGGACCGCTGCAAGCTGGTCTTCGACCGGCGCTTTCTGCCGGATGAACGGCTCGAGGACGTGGACGCCGAGCTGGCCGAGGTGCTGGACATCGCGCGACGGCGGTTCCCCGGTCTGCGGGTGCAGGCCGAACCCGAGGTTGTCGCCGGCTCGCTGGACACGCCCGAGGGCGCCGGCGTGGTGCAGGCGCTCATGGCGGCGTGCGAGGCCGTGACCGGACGCGCCGTCATTGCCGGGGCGCCCTACGGCTCGGACGCGGCGTCCCTGGCGGCCGTCGGGATTCCCAGCGTGCTATGTGGGCCGGGCGACATCGCCGTGGCGCACAGCGAGGACGAGTGGGTGCCGATCGCCGAAGTCGTGCAGGCGTCCGAGGTGTACTACAGCACCTGGCGTCATTTCGCCGACATCGAGGCGAACGGACCCACGAGCTAAGCGGCCCTTCGTCCGCAGAAACCACGGTGCTGGGGCGACCACGGCCGGTGCTAGTCTGAACCATTCCGCGCCCCGCCCGAGGCGACATGCTCAACGACCCGCGAATCGACCGTCTGGCCGAGATCCTGGTGCACCACTCGACCAAGTTGCAGGCCGGCGAGCTGGTGGCGATCATGGGGCCGGCCGAGGCCAAGCCGCTCATGCTGTCCTGCTTTCGCCTGGCGCTTGAGGCGGGCGCCCATCCCCGCATGAGCGTGACGTTCGAGGAGACCGAGGGCCTCTTTCTGCGCCATGCCTCCGACGAGCAGCTGAGCCACCTGGACCCGGTGCGCAAGTTCGAAGCCGACACCATCGACGCCGCCATCCGAATCCGGGCCGCCAGCAACACGCGGGCGCTCACCAGCAGCGACACGAGCAAGATCGGGAAGGTGATGACCGCCTCGCGCCCGGTGATGAACCAGATCATCGAGAACGTGCGCTGGGTGCTCTGCGACTACCCCACCAACGCCTTCGCGCAAGAAGCGGAGATGGCGCTGGACGAGTACGCCGACTTTCTCTTTGGCGCCACCAACATCGACTGGACGGCGATGGAAGCCGATCTGACCCGCATCAAGGGGCGGTTGGAAGCCGGGAGTGAAATCCGCATCGAGGCACCGGAGACGGACCTGACGCTGCGCGTGGAGGGGCGAATCTGGGAGCCGGCGGCCGGCTCGCACAACATGCCGGACGGCGAGATTTTCACCGCGCCGATCGAGGATGCCACCGAGGGGCGCATTCGCTACGAGTTTCCCGCCATCTACCAGGGACGCGAGGTGCAGGGCATCCGGCTCGAATTCGCCGGCGGCAAGATCGTGGCAGCCACGGCGGACAAGGGCGAGGAGTTTCTGACGGACATTCTCGACACGGACCCCGGCGCGCGCCGGCTGGGTGAGATCGGCATTGGCACCAACTTCGGCATCCAGCGCCACACCAAGAACATCCTGTTCGACGAGAAGATGGGCGGCACGGTGCACCTGGCCATCGGCCGGGCCTATGAGTTCACGGGCGGGCGCAATGAGTCCGCCGTGCACTGGGACATGATCAAGGACCTGCGGCAGGACGGCAGGCTTTATCTCGACGGCGAGCTGATCCAGCAGGA
>DAOUKN010000047.1:0-2576 GCA_034421255.1 Chloroflexota bacterium
AGCACGGCATCCTGGTCTCGCTGGATATCAACTTCCGCCCGCAAATCTGGCCGGGGAAGGCCGCGGCGGAAGCGATGCACGAGGTCCTGCCGGACGCAAACCTCGTCTTTTGCGGCGCGCCGGACGAGTCGCTGGCCGTGGCGGGCCTTCGCGACCCCGAGGACACCGCGCGCTACTTCCTGGACCAAGGGGCGGAGACAGTGGCGGTCACGATGGCGGAGGACGGCGCGTTCGCGGCCACGGCGGATGAAACCGTACGCCTGCCGCACGTGGCGCGGCGCATTCAGGGGCCGCAGGGCGCCGGCGACGCATTCGTCGGCGGATTCCTGGCAGGGCGCCTGGCGGGCGCGGGCCTCGCGACCTGCGCGCGCTTCGGGACCCTGGTCGCCGGCCTGAAGGTTGAGAAGCCGGGACCACTGCACGGACTCCCCCAGCGCCCCGAGATCGTGGCGCGGGCCGCCGAGCTGCGGTGGAACGATGTGCTGCGGACGCTGAACGTGTTGGAAACAGGTGCCGGCGGACCGGACGCCGACCGAATCGCATCGGAGGTGACGGAATGATCGTGGTGACCACGTTGGAGATTTCGGGCCGGGAGATCACCGAGACCCTGGGGATCGTGCAGGGCAACAGCGTGCGGGCGCGCGGCATCGGCCGCGACGTCATGGCCGGGCTCCGCAGCATCAGGGGCGGTGAGGTGCGCGAGTACGCGGAGCTGCTGGCGCAGGCCCGGCGGGAGGCGGTGGAGCGAATGGTCGCCCACGCCGAGTCGCTGGGCGCCGACGCCATCGTGGGCGTGCGCTACAACGCCGCCGACGTGATGCAGGGCGTGGCCGAGCTGCTGGCCTACGGCACTGCCGTCCGCACCGCGGCCAAGGACTAGGTCGTCGGCAGGTCAGGCTCCGGCGGCCAGTCGCGCGGCGGCGCGTCGCCGCTGCGCTCGTAGGCCAGCGCAATGCGCACGGCTGTTCGCTCGCGGTACTTGGGGGCGACGATCTGCATCCCCACGGGCATGCCGTCGGAGCCGCGGCCGCAGGGCAGGCACACCACCGGCTCGTGCGTGCCGTTGAAGCACCGCGTAAAGCGTCCCACCCAGGCGAAGTCGGTGAGCGCGTCGGCAATGAGTACGGGCGAGCGGGCCAGGGCAGGCACCACCAGCGCATCAACCTGGCTGGAGGCGCGCCGATAGTCGGCCAACGCGTCGTCGCGCATGGCCCGCAGGCGTCCCAGCGTCACCGCGGAGTCGCGGGGGTCAAGTTGCAGCGCCTCTAGGCCAACTGCCAGCCGATCGCGCACGGGCTGGCCGACCCGGGTCAGGTCGCCGCTCGTGGCCGCCGAGATCGAGGCGTGGGCTTCAAGGATCATGATGCCCCACTGGGACCTGATCACGAGCGGCAGGGACGGCAACTCCACCGCCACCAACTCGGCGCCCAGCCGCGCCAGCGCGTCAACGGCGCCGCGCACCAGCCGCTCGACCTCCGGGTCGATGTCCTCGAAGAAATAGCTCGACGGCACGCCGACCCGCAGGCCGTCGAGGTCGGCGTCCGCGTCGGGAACGAGATGCTTGAGTCGGTTGGCCTCGCGGATTTCGGCCTCGTCGTCCGGGTCGACCATGGCGCGCAGCATCAACGCCGCGTCCAGGGTGGTGCGGGCCATGGGGCCCGGCGTGTCGAAGGTCGGCGCCAGCAGCCGCACGCCGTCCAGGCTCACCCGGCCGTAGCTGGGCTTGATGCCGACGATGCCGCAGGCGGCGGCCGGGATGCGAATGGATCCGCCGGTGTCTGATCCGAGCGCGCCGAACATCATGCCCGCCGCGACCGCGATGCCGGACCCGCTGCTAGAGCCACCGCTCACGCGGTCAGGGTTCCACGGGTTGCGGCCCGCACCGAATTGCGAAATCGCGCCGGTGGGGTGTAGGGCCATCTCGTCGCAGTTCAGCTTGGCGATGATGACCGCGCCGGCCCGTTTGAGTTGGCGCACGAGGATGGCGTCGCGTTCAGCGATGTGGCCATCGAAGACGTGCGACCCCGCCGTTGTGGGAACGCCCGCCACGTCGGCTAGGTCCTTGATGCCGATCGGGACGCCGTGCAACGGCCCGCGATGCGTCCCGCCGACGATCTCGCGTTCGGCTTGCCGCGCGGCCGCCAGCGCCTGGTCGCCGAGGATCGTGGTGGTGGCGTTGAGCGCCGGGCCCAGCCGCTCGGTGCGCGCCAGACAGGCGCGAGTCACCTCGACCGGGCTGACCTCGCCGCTGGCAATGCGCTCACCGATCTCGACCAGGGTGAACCGCCACAGGTCCGTGGCGTCAGTCACTCGCGTCGTCCCAGCCGAGCCAGTCGACCTCGGGCGCCGTCCGCTCCCGCGTGTCGGGTGGTGCGTTGGGCGACGGATAGCCGAGATAGATGAACCCGACGAGCCGGTCCGTGTCGCCGATGCCAAGCGCCTTCCGGCTGGCGACGTAGTCGCACATGGCGCCGGTGCGCCACTTGGCGGCCAGACCCTCGGCGTGGGCCGCCAGCAGCATGTTCTGCACCGCGCAGCAACAGGCGGCGTAGTCCTCCAGGTCCATCACCGGGTCG
>DAOUKN010000048.1:0-7760 GCA_034421255.1 Chloroflexota bacterium
CCCCGTCGCGCAGCGCGAAGGCCGTGTGGCCGGGCGCATGACCGGGCGTTTCCAGCGCTTCGAGCGCAAAGGGGCCCGCGGTGAACGGTCCGTCGCGGGTCAGGACGTTCAGATTCGCCTCGTCGACGCCGTGCACCAGGGACCGTGCGCCCTCGTGCACCCACAGCGGCGCGGGCGCCTGCGCGTAGACCTCCGCCAGCGCGTCGATGTGGTCGGCGTCGCCGTGCGTGATCAGGTAGGCCGTCACGCGCCATCCGGCTTCCCTCACGGTTTCGAGCACGGTCTCCGGCAGCGCGCCCGGGTCCACCACCAGCGCGTCGCCGGTCGCCGGGTCGCCGACGATATACATCGTCACGCGCATGGGCGGGTGCGGAATCATGCGCACCTGCAGGCCGCCGGCCAGCGTCGCCGCCTGCGCCTGCGGTCGCCACGCCTCCGTGGCCACGTCCCACAGGCTCGGCGCGTGCAGCTCCAACGCCGCCGCCAGACGGTCGCTCTCGGCCTGTGTCGGCTGGCGCTCACAGTCCTCCATGCTCTCTAACGTGGCCTCGTCGAGATCTGCCCGCCGGGCAACTTCCGCCGGCTCAAGCCCGAGCCCCCGGCGCGCCTTGCCGATGACGTCGCCAAACTCGTCTTCCAGCGGAATCGTCGTCATTCCGGCATCGCTCATTCCGCGCGCTCCAGCAGCTCGATCTCATACCCGTCCGGATCGTCGATGAAGGCCATCTTCCGCCCGAGCGGGAACTTCTCTCGCCAGCCGTCGGGCCAAATCTCGATCCCGCGGCGCTCTAGGTCGTCGCAAAACGCGATCAGGTCGGGCACGCCGATGGCGAAGTGCATCAGGTCTTCGGGAACGTTGAGCACATAGTCCTCGGACCAGGTGAACTCGATCGTGTGCTCGTTGCCCGGCAATTCCAGGTGCACGATGTGGTTGCCGGAGGGCGATCGATCCGTCCGGCTGATGACTCTGAAGCCTAGGAAGTCCTCGTAGAACCGAATCGAACGGTCAAGGTCGCTAACGCGGATGCGCGTGTGCAGCAGTTGAGCCATCAGTCGGACCTCCTCACGCGGCGCTGATCCATAGTCTCACGCCTCGTGCGTTGGTGCGTCCGGGGGCTCGTCCGGCGAATCCGTCTTGTCTGACGAACGGGCCCAGAATGGCAGCACGGGCCGTCCCCGCCATCGCGCCAGCAGTATGTACAGCGCCGGACCGGCGAATGCCGCCAGCCACGGGAGGACATGCTCGATGATGACGTTCAGGGCGTCCCGCCCCTCAACGATCAGCCGATCGTGCAGCGCCGGGTCCTCGATGATCAGCACCACCGCGATGCGGAAGATCAGCGCGCTTCCCGCGTAGATGATCAGCGGCAGCCGCTCGGTGGCGAACGCGATCAGACCCGAGCCCACGAACAGCAGCGGGATCGAGAGCGCCAGCCCGATGACCAGCAGCAGGATGTCGCCGTGGGCCGCGCCGGCGATGGTCAGCACGTTGTCCAGACTCATCACCACGTCTGCCAGGATGATCAGTCGCAGCGCCTGCCAGAAGGTTGTCGCCGCTTCGTGGTGCTCCTCGTCCCCGTGGGGAGCCAGCAGGCGCCAGCCCACCCAGAACAGTGCGAGCCCGCCGACCAGCGAAATAATCGGAATCTGCAGCAGCAGCGTCGCGATGGATGCAAACGCAATCCGCAACACCACCGCGCCGCCCGCGCCGAACAGAATGGCCAGTCGCCGCTGCCGCCCATGTAGCCGGCTCGCCACCACCCCGATCACCACGGCGTTGTCGCCGCTGAGGATCAGGTCGAGCAGAATGATCTGCCCGAGACCTGTCGCAAACTCCGTCTCCACGCGGACTCCTCGCCCTGCACTCGCGCCGCAACGGCGCGGCCGACGCTAGCCTACATGCCGGAGCGCATGCGCCGATTCTCGCCTGGCTGGGCGGCCCTGCGTCGGGCGTCGGTGCATTCGTGGAAAACCCCACCATCGATCCACGCCAGGTGAGCGGTAAAATGCCCTACAGGCGTGGCGCAATGGTGGGCACATGCACCGGTCAACGAATCGACGCGTAGTGCGACTGCTGATTCTCCCGCTCTGGCTCCCGGTGGCGATATCGGTGGTGACCGCGATCCGCTTCGCCACCCTGTCGCCCGGTGAGGAAGCGGGCGGGATTCCGAGCGCGGGCGCGATGATCGCGCTGATGGTTCTGTTCGCCTGGATCGCGGCGTTTCCGCTGACTCTGGCCGTGGCCTTTCTGCATCGGCGTGTCCGCGCGCTGGCCTACGTGTGCGGCGTATTGCTCGCACCGCTCACGGTCTATGGGGCGGTGATCGGCGGGCTGTTCGGACCGGTGGGCGTCGTGCTCTACCCGCTCGTCCTCTCGCTTCCGGCCTGGATCGTGCTGGGCATCACCGTCCTCGTCCAGCGGAGGCGCTCCAACATGCGCCCCGCGGAGAGCGCCTAGCCGCATTGACGGCAGCTGCAGGGCGGCGATGATAAAGCCGGCGGGCACGTTGGAGTCATTGGGGCCCGTCATATAATTCGGCGCGGTTGGCCGAAGCCGCGCCACAATTCAGGGTTTTCCACGTGACGCACACAGCTGTAGTGCCGAACGGTGTCGTGATGCAAGACAGTGCCGCATACATGCGCAAGCTTCGCCGCCGGATCCGTAGGTTTGAGAGGCGCTATGAGATGCCCACGGCCACCATGAAAGCGCGTCTCGACGAACGCACGCTAACCGAAACGGCCGAGATTGCTGAATGGCTCTACGACGACACGGCGCTCGCGATGCTCGAGGGTCGCGAGGAGATAACCACGGCTGGTTAGACCTGCCGTCGCAGGGCTGCGGCTTCAGACGCGTCGAGCTTCCGCGCCGCGCCGGGCGCCAGGTCCCCAAGAACCACCGCGCCGATGCGCACTCGTTGCAGCCGGGTGACGCGTATTCCCACCGCCTCGAACATCCGCCGCACCTGGCGCTTGCGGCCTTCGGTCAGCACCAGTCGCCAGCCATCCCTCACCCGCGTCGCGCGTAGGGCGCGAGCCGGCCGTCGGTCGCCGATATCGACGCCCTCCGTGAGCCGCCGGGCCAGATCGGCCGGTTCGGGCCCGCGAACCGTCACCACGTATTCGCGCTCATGGCCGAAGCGCGGGTGCATGAGCTGAAACGCCAGCTCGCCGTCGTTGGTCAAGAGCACCAGGCCCTCGGAGGCGAAATCGAGCCGACCGACGGGATAGAGACGTTCGCGCCGCATCTCCGGGGGCAGCAAGTGCAGCACCGTTGGTCGGCCGTGCGGATCGTGGGTGGTGGTGAGCACGCGCGGCGGCTTGTGCAGCGCGATGACGGTTCCCGGCTCTCGATTCGATTCAACGAGCTTCCCGTCCAACCGGACCTCCTGCGTCTCGGGATCAATCCGAACCCCGAGCGTCGTCACGGTCTGGCCGTCAACGGCCACCCGTCCGCCGCGTATCGCGTGCTCCATCGTCCGCCGCGACCCGCGTCCCGCTCGCGCCAGAAACACTTGTAGCCGCAAGCCGCGGCTGTCTTGTCGGTCGTCGCGATCAGCGTCGGACGCCGGCGTGCGGCCGGTGTGCGGTGACAAACGCCGCCTCCAGACTTAGAGTGACCTGGGGAGCATACGCGCGCGGAGGGCCTCGTCATGCAGCGTCGTTTGCATCGCAGCGAGCATGATCGCCTGCTCACGGGACTCTCGGCCGGCATGGCGGACTACTTCGACGTTGATCCCACGCTCATGCGCCTGCTCTGGGTGCTGCTGGCGATCTTCACCGGCGGGGTCGCCATCATCGTCTACTTCGTCATGGTGGTCGTCGTGCCCGCGGGCGCCGCGCACGCCCCGGGAATCGAACCTGGCGCGGTTGGAGCGGATCACGAACCCGCCGACGCCGGCGAAGCGCCGGCGCCGGGCGACGAGCCCGCGGGTGGGGAAGCCGCGCCGCAACAAGCATCCGGACCAGAGCCTCCCGGCGCCGCGCAAACGTATCAGCCCCATGCGCCCGAACAGCCCTCGGACCGCCGCCGCGTGGGCGGTGCGGCATTCGTCGGGCTCGCGTTGGTCGTCATTGGCGTGCTCGCGCTGCTGGATTCGCTCGGGGTCCTCGCGCAGTTCGATGCGTGGCGGCTGTGGCCGCTGATCCTGATCGCTTTCGGCGCATTCCTCGTCATCAGGCGCCGGTGACCACGCGCCACGGCTGACGTTGGCGGGGTCTACGGCGTCCGCTCCGTTACACCTCGAGCTCGGACTCCGGATCCACCGCCAGCGGCGACCAGCTCCGGCCCGCCAAGAGGCGCAGCGTGATCTCTCCCACCTGCTGGATGTACGGCTCTTCGCCCGGAATCAACTGATCCGCCACAGCGTATCCGGCCTCCAATTGCGACGCGCCGGGTCGCCGAATTAGCGCCGGAATGCGCCGCGCCTCGCCGCCGGCGAGACGCCGCAGGGCGTCCGGCGCGACCGCCAGCAGCGCCGCCACTTCGGGATAGGGCGGGCAAAGCTCAAGCAAATCGTAGGGGCAGCGCCAGAGCCATAGCTCCTGAACCTCGAGGTCGATCTGCCCGTTGGGGAGCCGCCCCCCGCTCTGACGCTCGCCCAGCGACAGCACCTCGCCCGCGGCCGGTCGCTGGCCGAGCTCCTCCTCGGCCTCGCACCATGGATCCGGATCGCCAACCCGCAGGTGCCCGGCCGAGCTGGCATCGAGGCGGTTCGGCCAGGACGCCTTGAACGGCCCGCGCTGCTGCAGCACCAGCGTTGGTCCCGCGTCGCCCGCCGCCGGAAGCAGCGCCCACACGGTGCGCGTGCGGTGCCAGTCGCCGTCCGTATGTATGGCGGCGCGCGACTTGACGACGCCGGTCGGGGTCCCATCGGGATGGGTCACCGCCAGCTGTTCGTCGTCCTCCGACGCGCCGGACGCGGGATTCGACGCCATGCGGTAACTCCGGGCAGAAACGGCATTGGGGCTCGTGGCACTCTAGCGTTTGCGAACCGGAATCGTCCGCGGCGGCGTGAGGCGGTGGTGGCATGCGGCTTGGATGCTGCGCGTCGCTTGACGCGCTGGATGCGGTGCGAGATGCGGGCTTCGCCTACGTCGAGCCCCGGGTGGTGGACCTGGTTCCCGACGACGACGAGACGGTCTACGCGCCCATCCGCCGGCGCATCCAGGATGCGGGATTGCCCGCGGAAGCCTTCAACGTCTTCGTGCCGGCGCACCACCCGGTTGTCGGGCCAAAGCGCGACGTCCCGGCGCTGCGCGCCTATGTGGACACCGCGATGGGACGCATGTCCGAGTTGGGAGCCCGGCAGGTGATCTTCGGCAGCGGGCCGGCCCGAGCCACGCCGCGCGGATTCGACCGCCACCAGGTACCGAGCCAAATTCTCGAATTCCTGGCGCTGGCCGCCGACGCCGCCGCGCCCTACGACCTGGAAATCGTCATCGAGCCGCTCTGGCGCGAGGTCTGCGACAACATCAACACAGTTCTTGAGGCCGCGGTGGTCGCCCGCCAATCCGGCAGCTCCCGCGTGGCGGCACTGGCCGATTGGTGGCACATGGCGCACGAGCGTGAGCCCCTCACCAACCTGGCCGAGTCACGCGATCGACTGCGCCACGTCCATGTGCCGGTCCCGCCGCTTCCCGGTTCCCCATCGCAGTCCACTGATGCGGGCTTCCCCGATTTCCTTCGCGCGCTGACCGCGGCGAACTACACCGGCCGCGTCAGCATTGAAGACAACGGGAAGCGCTTCGACTGCTTCAGTCGGCAGGCGCCGCGGGCGCTGGCCTACTTGCGTGCGCACCTCCGCCGGTGAGTGCGTCAGCGCCGCGAGAATGGAAGTTCGCGTTTGACGATCAGGTCACGCGGCTGGATGCCGCGCACCGGCCTAGCCACGCCTTCCGACCCGGGATTGACTTCGCCACATGGCGCCACAATCTGCGGAACGCCGTCGCGGCCCTGCGCGGGCCATTGCCAAACCCGGTCGATCCCGAACCCGTCGAGTTGGAGCGCACCATTGGCCCCGGCTATGTGCAGACCAAGCTCGTCTTCCGCACCGCATCCGACGTTGACGTGCCGGCCTTGCTGCTCGTGCCCGACGGTGTTGATGCCGACCATCCCGCGCCGGCCATCCTCGCCTTGCACGGCCACGGCGGGGGCAAGGGTGACCTCGTCAGTCCGGGCATCTATCACGCCAATGCCAAGCGCTTCGCCCAGCGCGGCTACGTGGTGCTGGCCCCCGACGCGCCGGGCTTCGGCGAGCGTGCCGAGGGATTCCGCCGCTACGGCGGTCGCGACGGTTGCAACATCAACTTTCTCAAGCTGGCCCTCTTCGGGCGCAACATCATGGCGCTCGCCCTCTGGGACGACCAGCGTGCCCTCGATGTCCTCCAGGCCCGGCCCGAGGTGGACGCCAGCCGCATCGGCGTCGCCGGTCTGTCCTTCGGCGGCACCCGCGCGATGTATCTGGCGTCGCTCGACGACCGCCCGGCGGCCGTGGTGGTGAGCGGCTACCTCACCACGTTCCGCTCCTATGCCCTCGACGCCGGCAATTTCTGTGGCGCCCAGTTTCTTCCCGGCATCTATGCCCTGGCCGACGTGCCCGATATCCACGGCTGTATCGCCCCACGTCCGTTGCTCATACAGGCGGGACGGTCCGATCGCGGCTTTGCGATCGAGGCGTCGCGGCAGGCCCATGCACATCTTGCGGCCATCTACGCGGCAGCCGGTGCGAGCGACCGGCTCGCCCGCGACGAGTTTGACGGGGGCCACGAGCTCCGGCCCGAGGCGCCCCTGGCATTCATGGATCGATGGCTGCACGCGCGGTGAGCCACTGCGCACGGCACGCACGTCCCGCCGTCGGACCCTAGGCGAAGCCTGACGTCAGCGCGTCGCCCTGCGTGCCGTCAGTGCGGGTGAGGCTAGCCGAATCTCAGGTACTGGCCCTGGACCCAGTTCCCGTCCTCGATCTCCCACCACGTCACGCCGTCGACCACTGTGTTTTCGCCGGTCAGCTCCAGGCGCGAATCCTTGGGCGCAACGTAGGCCACTTCGCCGTCGGCACGCGGTTCCGTGCGCACGTTGAGCCCGCCTTCGGGCACGACCACGGCGGTGAGCTCGTCATCGCTCGGCGGCTCGGTGGCGGCCGCCGTAGCGGCGGCCGTTGGCGCCGGGGCGGCAGTCTCCGTCGCTGCCGGTGTGGTCGCCGGCGCGGGTGCAGCGCTCCCACCCAGTTCGAGGTACTGGCCCTGGACCCAGTTGCCGTCCTCGAGCTCATGCCAGCGGATGCCGTTGATCTCCTGCACATCGCCGGTCAGGTTGAGTTGCTGCCCGCCGGCTGCAACGTACTGCACCTCGCTTGTGGTGGTGTTGGGCTCGTTTCGCACGTTCAGTCCGTCGTCGGGAATCACCACACCCGTCAGTGCGCCGCCCGTGCCGGTGCCGGTGGCAGGAGCGTCGGCAACGGGGGCGGCCGTGGCGCCGAGCTCCAGGTATTGACTCTGCACCCAGTTGCCGTCCTCGACCTCGTGCCACCGGATGCCGTCGATGTCCTCGAAGACACCCGTCAGATTGAGTTGCGATCCGGCGCGCGCGACGTACTGCACCGTGCTGGTGCCGGTGTTGGGCTGGTCGCGCACGTTCAGCCCATCACTCGGAATCACCACTCCCGTCAAGGCGACGGGTCGCGCGTCGAGCCGGTCGGCGAGCTGGCTCGGGTCCGTCGGGATTTCAATGATCTGTCCCACAAAAATCTCTTCGGCGTTGG
>DAOUKN010000049.1:0-4950 GCA_034421255.1 Chloroflexota bacterium
CGGTCGGCCCATATCCCGGTGCATACGCCCGCTCCTCAATCCTCCGCCTGGCGACGCCCCATGGTCCGCCCCGCCCCCCGATTTATGCAAAGGTCTCCGAAGGCGGGAATCCATCCCACGGACAATCCCGAGCCGCCCACAACCCCCCTCAGTCATCCTGTGTCGACCCAAGCCCCCCAAGAGCCGTCATGACCGCCGCCGCCCGCCCGACGGTCATGGTGACCGAGTCAATCGACTCGGCGGGATTCGAGTACTTGCAAGAGTTCGCGCAGGTCATCACGCCCGCTGCTCCCGACGAAGCCGCCATCATGGCTGACGCAGGGGACGTCGACGCAATGCTGGTGCGGGTGGCGCCGATCACGGCGCAAGTCATCGACGCCGCGCCGCACCTGCGCCACATCCAGAAGCACGGGGTCGGCGTGGACGCCATCGACGTGGATCACGCGACGGCGCGCGGAATTCCCGTCAGCTTCACGCCCGAAGCCAATGCCACGGCGGTGGCCGAGCACGCGGTGACGGCGGCGCTGGCGGCGTTCAAGCGGCTGGCGGTCCAGGACGCCATCGTGAGCGCGGGCCAGTGGCGACCGGCCATGACCCTCCCGGTGCACGAGCTGGCCGGACGCACGGCGGGCGTCGTAGGCGGTGGACGCATTGGACGCAAGGTGGTTCACGCCCTGGTACACGGCTTCGGCATGCGGGGGCTGATCTTCGATCCCTTTCTCACGCCGGCAGACGTAACGGACGAAGGGATCGAGTTGACGGCCACGCTGCCCGAGCTGTTGCAGCAGGCCGACCTGGTGTCGCTGCACGTGCCGCTGACCCCGGCCACGCGGCACCTGATCGACGCCGAAGCGCTGGCGGCCATGCGGCCCACGGCCGTGCTGGTCAATACCTGTCGCGGGCCAGTGGTTGACGAGGACGCATTGGCCCGGGCGCTGGAATCGGGCCAGATTGCCGGGGCGGCCATTGACGTATTCGCCGAAGAGCCGCCGGCATCGAGCCCGCTGCTTGACGCGCCCAACGTCTTGCTGACGCCCCACTTCGCCGGACTCACGGTGGAGTCCAACCGGCGGATGGCGGTGCATGCGGCGGCGGAGGTCCGCCGCGTCCTGGCGGGCGAGCCGCCGCGGTGGTGCATCAATCCCGCGGCCCTGGAAGCGTCGGCCTAAGGGAGCTCGGAATCAGGCAAATGACGGTGCCCCAAGCCGTTCGCCCCCGTATCGAGTACGGGGCAAGCTCTGAGCTTGTCGAGGGTCTATCGAACGGCTTGGGGCACGTTTGCGCCGAGAGCACTTACCTATCTGGAGCTTTCGTAAGCGAAGATTGCCCGGTTAGTTTGGGGAGGTCTGCAATGGCGACCGCACGCCGCATCGACCGCCTGCGGTCCGTGGCGGCGGCCCGGCAGGCGGGTCTGACGGTCGTGCTCGAGGACATCCACGATCCGCACAACGCGGAGGCCATCTTTCGAAGTTGCGACGCATTCGGCGTGCAGCAGGTCCACCTCGTGTTCGAGCGCGAGGCGCTGTTCAAGCCGCGGCGTATCGGCAAGGCCTCGTCCGCCTCGGCCAACAAATGGCTGAGCTTCACGGTGCACCGCTCGACTGCCGAATGCCTCAGCGCGCTGCGGGCGTCGGGTCACGTGCTGGCCGCCGCCGCCCCGCCTCCGCGGGGGCGTGACCTCGCGGCAACCGATCTCACGGCGCGGCGGCTGGCACTGATCTTCGGCAATGAGCATCGCGGGCTCTCCGAGGAGGCGCTGGTCGCCGCCGATCAGGTCATGAGCATCGCGATAGTCGGCCTGGTGCGCAGCCTCAATCTTTCCGTGGCCGCGGCCATATGCCTCCACGAAACCACGCGCCAGCGCGCCGCGACGGGCCGCGACTACCGGCTGTCCGCCGAGGAGCAGACCCGGCTCGTCGCCGAGTGGCTCGACCGTGCTTAGGACGCTCTATTGGCTGAGTCGGTGGACCGCGCCCCCATCCGTTCGTCCCCGGATCGCGTACGGGGCAGGCTCTGAGCTTGTCGAAGGAGTTACCGAACGGATGGGGCCGCATATCGGTAGATGTCTGCTGTTTGTTCAGAGACTTCCTAGCCCGTTGAGTGGAGCGCGGCGCACGCCCCGACTATGCTCGATACGCGCCACGAGCAGGAGTCAACGCTCATGACTGGGGATGTCTTCTACCGCGAGGTCAAGTCGGCGCGCTCCCCTCGCGGGTCCATCGTCCCGCCGGGGTGCCGCGTCGAGACGGTGGATGGCCGCCAGGAGCTCCGCATTCCAGCGGACGTGACCCATGTCGAGACGCCGATCGTCTTTCCTGGGTTCACCGTCGTTATCGAGGGCGACGAGTTGACCGTGAACGGGCCGACCATCGTGGATGCGGCGCTCGCCGCCGAGGGTCTTGAAGCCCCCAACACCACGCTGACCACGCCCAAGGAGGTCGAGGTCATCGGGCTCCTGCGCGTCAAGTCGGTCCGCGCGCGCATCGTTCGCGGCGCGCGCATCGAAGCCCACGACATCGACGCCGGCGTTTCGAGCCGAGCCGAGGAGGCCATCGTCGCCCGCAACGTGACCGTGCGCGACGGCGCCATTCGCGCGCCGCAGCTCATTGCTGCGGACGTCAGCGGCGAAAACGCCGCCGAGTCGCATGTCGCGTGGGCCGACGCCCTGGCGCAAGGCCTCGTGCCGGAGTGGCTGCGCGACAGCTAGCCCTGTAGTGGAGGCGGATGCCGCGTCCGGTGCTGACGGGTACACCTTGTTCGCATCCGTCTACGACCAGTGGCAGCAGACCTACGGGGCCGAATACGCGCATCTCGTCGCGCCGCATGTCGACGAGCGGCTGGCGCAACTGCTGGGCGGGCCACCCCGCAACCTGATCGACCTGGCGTGCGGCACCGGCACCCACGCGCTGCGCCAAGCCTCGCGCGGCGTCGCCGTCACCGGCCTTGACCTGTCGGAGGCCATGCTTGCCGCCGCACGAGCCAAGGCCGAGGCTGCTGGGTTGCCCGTGACGCTCGTCCACGCCGACATGCGCACATTCGATCTGCCCAAGCCCGTCGACGCGGTGACGTGCCTCTACGCGTCGCTCAATCACCTGGCCGGTCCAGCCGATCTGGCGCAGACATTCTCGCGCGTTGCCGCGCACCTGCGTCCGGGCGGGGCGCTCGTGTTCGACCTCAACACGCGCGCCGGGTTCGAGGCGCTGTGGCGCGAGCCGGGTACGGACCGAGGCCACGGGCTCACCATCGATCGGCGCTACGTCTGGGGCGACCAGGAATCCTGGGTCGCCATGCACCTGACCATCGAGCGTCGATCGGGTGAAACCGTCGAGCGCGGCCGTTCCGTGCTACGAGCGCGTTGGTTCGAGGACCGGGAGGTGCGGACGGCGCTGCGGCAAGCGGGTCTGGCGCTCGCGGACTGCACGCCGTTCAACCCCTTTCCCGAGGTCGACCGTCCGGGCATCAAGCAACTCTGGTCGGCCACGCGTCCCGGCGCCCCAATCCGTTCGCTCTGAGCTTGTCGAAGGGGTTTTAGAACGGATTGGGGCGCATTGATGCCGCAACCCGGCATTCGTCTGAGGCTTCCTACAGCGGACCGAGTCGCGCATAGCTGGTGGGGTCGTCCACGCCGGCGTCGATGAACCCGCGGCGGCGTTCGCCGCACTTGCCGCACACGCCGCAGTGACCGCCGTCCACCGGGTCGGCGCATGACAGCGCGTGCTGCACGGGCAGATGGGCGCCGGCGCGAACCACGTCGGCCTTGTGCATGCCGGCCAGTGGCGTGAGGATGTGCACCGGCGCGTCCAGCGCCAGACCCGCCGACTGCTCCAGGCTGCGAAGAAACTCGGGCCGGGCGTCCGGAAACGGGTTGCTGGCGAGGATGCCGATGGCGAGGTGGGCGATTCCGTGGATCGCGCCGTAGGTCGCCGCCGTGCTGAGCAGCAGCAAGTTGCGGCCCGGCAGATACCACTCTTCATCCGGCCGGCTGGCGTCGGGCACATCCTCGCCGCCCGTGCTCCAGTGCCGGCCGTAGAGCGAGCGCGCGCCCAAATCCAGCTCGACCAGCGGCTGCACGGATGCGTGGCCCAGGGCCTCGAAGTACCGCTCCAGGGCGTTCCGCTCGGCGTCTTCCCACTTGAGCCCGGCGCGCACGAAGAGCGGCGCCACCCGGTCGAACTCCCGCGCCAGCAAGCCCGCCATGATCGCGCTGTCGAGCCCGCTCACGAGCGCGGCGACGGTGCGCGGCTGCGGCATGCGAGGTGCTCCCGGCGTGTGCGGGAACGTACACCGCTCCGCGCGGAACCCATGCTAGGTTAGAGGCGACCGCACTGCCTCTCGGCGCGACCACGGAGGTTGCGCACCAGCGAGTCACCCATGGATCTTAAAGGCGCCACAGTCGTCGTCACCGGCGGCGCGATTCGGGTGGGACGCCATGTCGCCGGTCGCCTGGCCGAGCGCGGCGCCAACATCGTGGTCAACTACCGCACCTCGGCGCGCGAAGCCGAGGCGGCGGTCGCGGAGTTTCAGGGGCGGGGCGTGGGCAGCCTGGCCGTCCAGGCGGACGTCTCGACCCGCACCGGCGTGCAGGCGATCCTCGACGCGGCGGTGGAACGGTTCGGGTCGGTCGAGGTGCTCATCAACAACGCATCCATCTACGACCCGACGCCCTTCGATGACCTGGACGAGGCGGATTTCGATCGGAACATCGCCGTCAACCTCAAGGGTCCCTACCTGGGCTGCTGGCTCTTTGGGCGGCACATGCAGGCGCAGGGGCGAGGCAAGATCGTCAACGTCGCCGACTGGGCCGTCGAGCGTCCCTACGTGAACTACGCGCCCTATTTCGTCGCCAAGGGCGGCGTCGTGGCGCTCACCCGCGTCATGGCCAAGGAGCTTGCGCCCGCCGTCCAGGTGAACGCCGTCGCCCCGGGGCCTATCCTGATGCCCGCGGACTTC
>DAOUKN010000050.1:0-10952 GCA_034421255.1 Chloroflexota bacterium
CCGCACCTTTTCCGTGAGCTGGGCCGCGTCGTCGTAGCCGACGTATCCGGGCGGCGCGCCGACCAGCCGGCTGACCGCGTGCCGCTCGCCGAACTCCGACATATCGATGCGCAGCATGGCCGACTCGTCGTCGAACATGAACTCGGCCAGCGCGCGCGCCAGCTCGGTCTTGCCGACGCCGGTGGGTCCCAGGAAGAAGAACGAGCCGATGGGCCGTCGCGGGTCGCCGATGCCCGCGCGTGAGCGCCGGATGGCGTCGGCGACCGCCGTCACCGCCTCCTCCTGATTGACCAGGCGTTGGTGCAGCGCGTCCTCCATGTGGAGCAGGCGCGCGGCCTCCTCCTCGAACATGCGCGCCACGGGAATGCCGGTGATGCTGGAGACCACGTCGGCGATATCCTCGCGGCTCACCACGTCGTCCAGGTCACGCTCGGCCAGCCAGCGCTTGCGCCAATCCTCGAGCTTGGCGTTGAGCTGCAGCACGTCCGACTTGACGTTGGCGGCGCGCTCGTAGTCGCGGGCCTGCCATGCGGTTTCCTCGGCTTCCTGCAGCTCCTCGATGCGCTTCTCCACGTCGCGCAGCTCGGGCGGCGTGTCGAAGATGTCGACGCGGACCTTGGCGGCGGCCTCGTCCATCAGGTCGATCGCCTTGTCGGGCAGGTGACGCTCCGTGAGATAGCGGTCGGAAAGGCGGGCGGCGGCATCGATCGCCTCGTTGTTGATCTTGAGGTCGTGATGCTGCTCGTATCGCGGGCGCAGTCCCTGCAGCACCGCCACCGTTTCCTCGACCGACGGCTCCTCCACGTAGACCGGCTGAAACCGCCGCGCCAGGGCCTTGTCGCGCTCCACGTGCGTACGGAACTCGTCGAGCGTGGTGGCGCCGATGGCCTGCAGCTCACCGCGGGCCAGGGCCGGCTTGAGCATGCTCGACGCGTCGATGGCGCCCTCGGCGGCCCCGGCGCCGACGGCCTGATGCAGCTCGTCGAAGAACAGGATGATCTCGCCGTCGGACGCGCGGACCTCATTGATGACGGCCTTGAGCCGTTCCTCGAATTCCCCGCGAAACTTCGAGCCGGCGACCATGGCGCCCATGTCGATCGCCAGCACGCGGCGGTCGCGCAGGATGCGCGGCACGTCGTTGTGGGCGATGCGCTGGGCGAGGCCCTCGACGATGGCGGTCTTGCCGACGCCCGGCTCGCCGATGAGGGCCGGGTTGTTCTTGGTTCGGCGCGCGAGCACCTGGATCACGCGCTTGATTTCCTGCTCGCGACCGATGACCGGGTCGAGCTTGTCGTGCCGCGCGATCTCGGTGAGGTCGGTGCTGTACTTCTCCAGCACTTCGTAGCGGCTCTCGGCCCCAGGACTCGAGGAGCGCTGCGCACCCCGAACCTCGCGCAGGGCGCTGTAGATGCCCTCCGTATCGACGCCCGTGCGGCGCAGCACCTGCCCGGCCTCGGCGTTGCGGGACCGCGCCACGGCCAGCAGCAGATGCTCGTTGCCCACGAACTCGTCGCTGAGGCGCTCGGCCTCCTCGCGGGCCGCGTTCATCAGCTCGAGGGTTTGGGGCGTCACGAACATCTGGCCCTGCGCCGTGCCGCCGCCGTCGTCCGCGACGGTGACGCGGGGTTTGTCGGCCAGGAGCCGGCGCAGCTCGCCCCGGATCAGGTCCGGCGAGACGCGCAGCCGCTGGACGATGCGCACGGCCACGCCGTCCGCCGGCTCGAGCAGCGCCAGCAAGATGTGCTCGGCGTCGAGCTGGTTGTGCGCGTGCTCCAGCATGATGGACTGGGCGCGTTGCACCGTCTCCTGCGCCTTTTCGGTGAATCGGTCGAAATTGATCATCGCGGTCGTGACTCCTTGCGTGCCCGGCCTATCCGACGACGCGGCGCAGCGCGCTGCGCAGGCGCTCGATCTCCGCCGTCAAGCGCTCGCGCAGCCGTTGCTCGCGGCGTTCATACTCCTGCCGCAGCTGCTCGTGGCGGTCGCGCATGTTCAGAATGACCTCGACGCCCGCCAGATTCACTCCGAGCTCGTTGGTCAGGCGCTGAATCAGCCGCACGCGCTCGATGTCCTCCTGCGAATAGAGGCGCACGTTGCCCCGGGAGCGTCCCGGCGTGACCAGTCCGATGCGCTCGTAGTGGCGCAGCGTCTGCGGATGCACCCGGGTGATTTCGGCCACCACGCCGATGAACACCGCGGGGCGCTCGCGCATGCCGGTGGTTTGCTCGGTGACGGCGTCGAAGTCGTCGGGGGAACGCATTTAGCTTCGTTGAGGCAGCGGCTGTTCGCCGCGCAGCTCGGCGAGCTCGCGGAACAGCGCCTGCTCGCGGTGCGAGAGGTCCCGCGGCAGCCGCACGCGAATGCGCACGAGCATGTCGCCGCGCTGATTGGAACGGGCCATCGGCAGCCCCTGCCCGCGCAACCGCAGCCGAGCGCCGTCGCGCGTCTCCGGCGGCACCTGCACCGTCAACGTAGGCCCGCTGAGCGTGGAGACGTTGACGTTGGCGCCGAGCATGGCTTCCGAGAGCCCGATGGTCGCCGTGGTGTGCAAATCCGCGTCGTGACGTTCGAAGCGCGAGTCGGGCGCCACCGCGACGCGCAGATACAGATCGCCGCGCGTGCCGTCCGGCCGGATGCTGCCCTTGCCGGTCACGCGCAGCCGCTGGCCGTCGCGCACCCCTTTGGGAATGGTGACGTCGATGCGCTCCTGGCCCATCTGGCCGCCGGCTTGCGGCGTGCGCAGCGTCAGCGAGCGCCGGCCGCCCTCGGCGACTTCGCGCAGGGTGATGTCCAGCCGATCCTCGACGTCCGCGCTTGGCGGAGGGCCCGGACGCTGACCGCCGAATCCCATGCTGCCGAACAGGGACTCGAAGAAATCGCTGAATCCCGCGCCGCCAAATCCTCCGGGCGAGGCGCCTCTCGGCGCTCCGGCTCGTCGAAACGCCTCTTCAAACGACCCCGTCTGTCGCCAGTTCGATCCAAAGCGGTCGTAGCGCTTGCGCTTTTCGGGGTCGCTGAGCACCTGATAGGCCTCGTTGATCTCCTTGAAGCGCGCGTCCGCCTGCGGGTCGCCGGGATTGACGTCGGGGTGGTAGCGACGCGCCAGGCGGCGGTAGGCCCGCTTGAGCTCGTCGTCGCTGGCCTGCCGGCTGACGCCCAGCGTCTTGTAGTAGTCCCGGTATTCCATGACGTCGCTAGTCGTCGGGCGCCACCGCCACGCGCACGCGCGCGGCGCGCAGCACCATGTCGCCCCAGAGATAGCCGCGGCTGACTTCGTCCAGGATGTGGCCGTCGGGCACGTCGCCGGAGGCCGCCGTGGCGACGGCCTCGTGCAGATTCGGATCGAAGGCGCCGCCGGATTCCATGCGGCGCACGCCGTAGGCCGCCAGCACGTCCCGCAGGCGCGTGAGCGTCAGGTCCACGCCCTCGGCCAGCGCTTGGCCGTCGTCGTGCGGCGCGGCCAGCGCCCGCTCCAGGTCGTCGGCGAGGCTCAGCAGGTCCATGAACAGGCGGCGCTTGGCGCCGCGGACCAGGTCCTCGGTGGTGCGTTCCAGGCGCTTGCGATAGTTGTCGGTGTCGGCGCGGACGCGCAGCAGCCTGTCGTTGAGCGACTCGATCTCCGCGCGCAGCGCGGCGATCTCCTCCGCCGCCTCGGGGTCGGCTGATTGCGCCTGATCGTTCACGTCGAATCCGTGCTCCTCGTGATCGGGTGTGCGCATGGGCTACTTCTCGTCGGCCGGCTGGGTCTCGGCATCCGCGTCGCTCGTCTTGAACTCCGCGTCCACCACGTCGTCGGCGTCGGTTGGGGGCTGCGGGCCGTCCGCCTGGGCGCCGTCGCCCTGGGCCTGCTGCGCGGCATAGAGCTGCTCGCCCAGCTTCTGGGAGGCCGTTTGCAGCACGGCCACCGTGCTGCGGACCTTGTCCAGGTCCTCGCCCTTGAGCGCCTCGCGCACCTCTTCGATGGCCTGCTCGGCCGCGGCGCAATCGTCCGCGTTGAGCTTGTCGCTGTTGTCCTTGATCAGCCGCTCCGTCTGGTAGGCCAGGCTGTCGGCGGCATTGCGAGTCTCGATGCCCTCGAGCGCCTCCCGATCGGTTTCGGCGTTTTCCTCGGCCTCCTTGACCAGCGCCTCAACCTGCTCGCGCGAGAGGTTGGTGCTCGCGCTGATGGTGATGCGCTGCTCCTTGCCGGTGGCCAGGTCCTTGGCCGACACGTTGACGATGCCGTTGGCGTCGAGATCGAACGTGACCTCGACCTGCGGCACGCCGCGCGGCGCCGCCGGAATGCCCTCCAGGCGGAAGCGACCCAGCGTGGTGTTGTCGCGCGCCATCGGACGCTCGCCCTGCAGCACGTGGATGTCCACGGCGGTCTGGCCGTCTTCGGCCGTGGAGAAGATCTCCGACTTGCTGGTGGGAATCGTCGTGTTGCGCTCGATCAGGCTCGTCATGACGCCGCCGAGGGTCTCGACGCCCAGCGACAGCGGCGTGACGTCCAGCAGCACCACGTCGTCCACCTCACCGGCCAGCACGCCGCCCTGGATGGCCGCGCCAACCGCGACCACCTCGTCCGGGTTGACGCTCTGGTCGGGCTCCTTGCCGCTCAGACGCGTGACCAGGTCCACGATTGCCGGCATGCGGGTGGCCCCGCCTACCAGCACCACCTCATCGATGGCGCCGGCCTCGATGCCCGCGTCTCGCAACGCCTGCTTGAAGGGGGGCACGCAGCGCGCCGTCAGGTCCGCGGTCAGGTCCTCGAACTGGGCCCGCGTCAACGTGTGATCCAGGTGCTTGGGACCGTGCTGGTCGGCGGTGATGAAGGGCAGGCTGATCTGCGTCTGCGGAACGGTCGACAGCTCCTGCTTGGCCTTCTCCGCGGCCTCGACCAGACGCTGGAGCGACTGGGCGTCCTGCCGCAGATCGATGCCCTGATCGCGCTGGAACTCGTCGGCCACCTGATCGACGATGCGGCGGTCGTAGTCGTCGCCGCCCAGATGCGTGTCGCCGCTGGTGGCCTTGACCTCGAACACGCCGTCGCCGGCCTCCAGGATCGACACGTCGAATGTGCCGCCGCCCAGGTCCCACACGAGGATCGTCTCGGCGCCCTTCTTGTCCAGGCCGTAGGCCAGGGCCGCCGCGGTCGGCTCGTTGATGATCCGGCGCACGTTCAGACCGGCGACCTCGCCGGCGTTGCGCGTGGCCTGGCGCTGCGAGTCGTTGAAATATGCCGGCGTGGTGATCACGGCATCGGTGACCGATTCGCCCAGATAGCGCTCGGCCTCCTGCTTGAGCTTCTGGAGCACCATCGACGCGATCTCTTCGGGCGTGATCTCCTGGCCGCGCTCGGGGATCTTGATCAGCGCCTCGCCGGCCTTGCCCTGGACCACGTCGAAAGTCACCGCGCTGCGCTCGTCGCCGACTTCGTCGTAGCGACGGCCAATGAAGCGCTTGGCGGAGTAGATGGTGTTTTCGGGGTTCATCACGGCCTGGCGTCGCGCCAGCTGGCCCACCAGCCGCTGGCCGTCCTTGGCGAAGCCCACCACGCTGGGCGTGATGCGGGAACCCTCGCTGTTGGTGACCACGGTTGGCGCACCGCCCTCCATCACGGCCACGACGGAGTTCGTCGTGCCGAGGTCGATGCCGATGATCTTGGTTGCCATTCGCTCTGCCTCCTAGGCCGTCGCGCCGTGAGACGCGGGCCGGCTCGTCGCCGGTGTCATCAAAGCGGTCGTCAAGACCGCGTCCATGTCGTCCACCCACACAAACCGCATCTGTCGTCGGACTTTCTTGGGTACGTCGTCGATATCGGCGCGGTTCTCGGCCGGCGCCACCACGGTGCGCAGGCCGGCGCGGTGCGCCGCCAGCACTTTCTCCTTGAGCCCCCCGATGGGCAGGACGCGGCCGCGCAGCGTGACCTCGCCGGTCATGGCCACCTGGCGTCGCACGGGCACGCCGGCCACGGCCGACATGATGGCGGTGCTCATGGTGATGCCCGCCGAGGGGCCGTCCTTGGGCACGCTGCCTGCCGGCACGTGCACGTGCACGTCCGTCTGCCCGAATGTGGGTCGATCCATGCCGAACGCGTCCCCCCGCGCCCGCACGTAGGACAGCGCGGCCTGCGCCGACTCGCGCATCACGTCGCCCAGCTGACCGGTGAGGCGCAGCCTGCCGCTGCCCGGCACGGCGGACGCCTCCACGTCGAGCACCTCGCCGCCGAACGGCGTGACGGCCAGCCCGGTCGCGACGCCCACCAGCGGCGAGCGGTCGTCGTCTTCCGGCAGATAGCGCGGCGCGCCGAGAAGCGAGCGCACCACGCGCGGGGTGACCCGGCGCGTCGCGCGCCGCCCGTCCGCCACGCGGCGCGCCAGCTTGCGGCAGACCGACCCGAGCTCGCGCTCGAGATTGCGCACGCCGGCCTCGCGGGTGTAGTGGCGGATCGCCTCGCGAATGGCGCGGTCCGAGAACTCGATGCCGCGTCCGCCGAGCCCGTGCTGCTTGAGCTGGCGCGGAAGCAAATGCCCGTCGGCGATGCGGACCTTTTCGTCCTCGGTGTAGCCGTGCAGCTCGATGACCTCCATCCGATCGCGCAGCACCGCGGGGATGGCTTCGGCGTCGTTGGCCGTGGTGACGAACAGCACGCGCGACAGATCGAGCGGGACTTCGAGATAGTGGTCGGTGAAGCTGTGGTTGTGCTCCGGATCGAGCACTTCCAGCAGCGCGGATGACGGATCGCCGCGAAAGTCGCGCCCGATCTTGTCGACCTCGTCGAGCAGCAGCACGGGATTGCGCGAGCCCGCGCGGCGCATGGCTTGCACGATGCGGCCCGGCAAGGCCCCCACGTAGGTGCGGCGATGGCCGCGGATTTCCGCTTCGTCGCGCACGCCGCCCAGCGAGATGCGCACGAACTCCCGTCCCAGCGCCCGGGCCACCGAGCGACCGAGGCTGGTCTTGCCGACGCCGGGCGGTCCGACCAGGCACAGGATCGGCGTGCGGAACGCGTCCGACAGCATGCGCACCGCGAGGAACTCCAGCACCCGCTGCTTGACGTGCACCAGGCCGTAGTGGTCGCGCTCCAGCACCCGCCGCGCACGCCGCAGATCGCGGCGATCCGTGGTTTCCGCGCTCCAGGGCAAGCCGAGCAGCCAGTCGAGGTAGCCGCGGATCACGCCGATCTCCGGCGAGGTCGGGGGCGTGGCTTCGAGCCGGCTGATTTCGTGCTCGGCCTTTTCGCGCACCACCTCGGGCAGGTCGGATTCCTCCACCCGTCGACTCAGCTCGTCGGTGTCG
The DNA here is from genome assembly GCA_034421255.1 of Chloroflexota bacterium. Classification (GTDB taxonomy): domain Bacteria; phylum Chloroflexota; class UBA11872; order UBA11872; family UBA11872; genus JAJECS01. The sequence goes on from DAOUKN010000050.1 coordinate 7,282, forward strand.
TCGATCTGGGTGTTCGAGATGCCGAGCTCGCGCTGGATCGCACGCAACTGCTCGCGCAGGTAGAAATCGCGCTGGACTTTCTCGATGCCGTCTTGAATCTCGCCTTGAATCTTGTTGCGGATGTCCAAAATCTCCGACTGGCGGGCCAGGTAGCGGGCCACGCGCCGCAGACGCTCCACGGGCTCGAACGCTTCCAGCACATCCTGGCGCTCGCGCATCGGCATGTCGGAAGAAAAGCAGATGTAGTCGCACAGCCAGCTCGGGTCGGACACGCGTCGCGTCATGGCCACGACGTCGGGCGGGAACGTGTTGGTCTCCTCGGCCACCGCCTCGACTTGCGCCACGACCACGCGACGCAGGGCCTCGAGCTCCAGCGACGACTCGTGGGGAATCTCCACGGGTTCGACGCGGGCGACGAGATGGCCTTCGCGCTCTTCCACGGACTCGAGCCGGGCGCGCTGGCGCCCCTGCAGCAGGACTTGCTGGCTGCCGTCGGGCATGCGCAGCTTGCGAATGACCTCGGCGATGGTGCCGACCTCGAAGAGGTCCGATGGACGCACGTTGGCGCTGGCGCGCCGCTGCGCCACCAGCACCACGCGGCCCCCGCGCGTCTCGGCGGCCGCCACGGCGGCCAACGATGCGTCTCGGCTGGCCTGCAAAGGCATGGCCATTTCCGGGAACGCCACCCAATCGAGCAGCGGCACCAAGGGCATGACCGCCAGCTCCGACCGCGTCTCGGCCGTGGTCGCCGACGTTTCGTCGACCGACGCCGCCAAGTTTCCTAACACGCACTGCTCCGCACGGCGACCCATCGAGATCGAGTCTAAAAATTGAGTGCGGGCATGTCAAGAATGCTCAGTGTTCAACCTTACATTTTGGGGCGTCCCGGAGATCCCGGCGAGCGCGCGCGGTCCGATGCCCGCTCCGGGCTACACTTTCGGCCTATGCCGAACGTCCAACGTCCGGCGGTGCGCCCGCGCCGCCGTTTCTCGCGCCGCCAAGTCCTCGGAGCAGGTTTGGGGGCCGCCGCAACGCTCGCGGCCTGCGGCGAAACGACGCCGGAGGCGACGCCCGCGCCGTCGCCGATCCCGACGGTGCCGCCCACCGCGGCGACGCAGCCTCCGGCCCCGGCGCAGCTGCGCCTGCTGGGCTGGCCGTTTCGTCCCGATCTGCTGCGGGAACGGCTCGACGCCTTCGAACGCTATCGCGGCGACGTTCGCGTGCTCCACGAGCAGGCGCAGCAGGACTATCCGGTGCGAGCCCTCGAGGCGCTGACCCGCTTGCCCTCGGTGGACGTGGTGCAGGCGCGCGACGGTTTGGTGGGCGCGTGGTGGGCGGGTCGCGCGCTGCAAACCATGGGCGCCGAGGACACCTGGCGCGCGGTGCTGGACGCCATGTGGCCGCACGCTCGCCAGGCCGTCACCCTTGGCGGACAGGTGGTCGGCCTGCCCTACTACGCCGACGTGATGCTGCTGGCGTACAACCGGCAGCTGCTGGAGCGCGTGGGCGCGCCCGTGCCGAGCACGCTCGAAGAGCTCACCGACATCTGCCGCGACGCCGCGCGGCGGCAGATCGTGGAATTCGGCATTTCACTGAACCTCGCGCCCAAGGTGTTTACCAACCTTCCGTGGTGGGGGCTGGTGTATGCGTCCGGCGGTCGGCTGGCGGCGCCGGACGGCCCGGACCCGGCGGCGGTCGCGGTGCTGGAATGGCTGCGCGACGCCAGCGCGGTGTCGAACGTCGTGGACCCAGACTTCGGCCTGGCCACCTACGACGCGCTGGCCCGCGAGCAGCACATCTTCAGCATCGTCGGCGCCCATGTGCTCCGCCGCCTCAATCAAGGCTCACCGGGCGCCTTCGGCGTGGCGCCGATCCCCGGCATTGCCTCGCCGCTGGGCACCGTCGCCTGGACGCCCCTGTACTCCGTGGCCGCCAACGCGCCGCTGCCGGCGGACGCCGTCGACCTGGTGAACTACCTCGGCGGGCCGGGACCGGCCGGCGACTATGCCTCGGCGGCCTTCTGGCTGCGGCAGGAGGGACTGATTCCCGCCTACCGCCAGCTGCTCGAACGTCCCGACGTCGAGGGCGACTTGGCGGCCTGGATCGATCCGAGCGCCCTGACGCCGATCCTGGCTGCCGCGCGTCCGGTGGAGCGCCTGTGGGAACGCTGGTTTCTGTCCTGGGAGCACGAGTTGCAGACCCAGGTGCAGGCGGCGATCTTCGGCCGGCAGTCGGCCGACGGGGCCCTGGCGGCGGCGGAGGCCGCCGCGCGCGAGCTGGCGCTGAACTCCGGCGGCTAGCGCCGCGAAGGCCGCGGGACGACTGCCCTAGGCGGGAGCCGCCGGTTCCACGCCGGGCGCCGCGGCGCGGCGGGCCATCGGACAGACGCCGCAGCGCTTGTCCCGGCACCAGCGGCGGTGAAGCCGCAAGAGCCCTTGCTGCGCCATTGCCCCGCCGAGGCCGCGGCGCTCGATCCCCAGCGTTTGAATCATGTAGCGCGAGTCTTGGTTCCACATGCCGCCCGGCAGCGCGGCGAGGATCGCGGCGCTCGCCCGCGGCAGGTCGCCTTGTCCCAGGGCACGGCCCATGGCCGCGGCAAACGGGAGCACGGCGTTGACCAGGATTTCCCGCGCTCGACCGGCGCCCACCAGCGCGGGCGCCGGCTGCCGCGTGGGCTTCCCAAAGTCGAAATGCCGGGCCCAATAGGCGTCGGCCGGCTCGGCCACCTGAAACCGGGCGTGGAGCCCGCGCAGGTCCGACGCGGCGGCCGCGCGGCGCACATCCGCCACCACCGTGTCCACCAGGCTCCGGCCCGGATCCGGCGCGTGTGACAGCAGGCGGGCCGCGGCGGCGATGCGGCGGGGCGGGCGATTGGCCGGGCGCACCGACTGCAGGGTCCAGTCGTTCGCCTGCAGGCACGTGAGACTCCCGTAGGACCGCCACATGCGCTGCAGCAGGCGCGCGTAGCCGTCGGCCGGCAGGCCGTGGCGCTGCATGGGCAGCAGCCCGGCGGCGCCCATGAGCACGGCCTCGAGCACCTCCAGGCCGGCGTCCGCGGCATTGCTCGCCAGCGCCTCGCTGAGCCCGCTCGTCACGCAGCCGCCCAGGGCTTCGAAAGCCTCGGCGTTCGGGTGATAGCCCAGCGCGCGGAAGATGGCCTGGTGCAGCGCCTGATCGGGCCCCAGCGCGGCGATGTCGCCTTCCAACACCGCGGTGCGCTCGGCATGGCGGCGTTGGCCCTGTCGCCTGATGGCGTCGACGGTTTCGCGTCGGTCGGCTGCGTCCGCCGCACCGGATCGCCGGCATGGCAACGCCTCGTGCGCCGACGATGGATCGGCCACGACCGGCGCAGCGACCCCGGAAAACGCGGGCCCCAGGACGACGACCGGCGGCGCCGGCACGGGCGGGTGGGGGCCGATCTCCCAGACCAGGTGCAGGCCGACGCCGGCGTAGGCCGGATCGCGATCGTGACCATGGCGCCGCCAGTCGGCGGCCGCCAGATGCACCTCGAGATCGAGGCGGCGCGCCGGCCCGTCATCGATGCTCACGATGGCGTCGCGCAGATCCGGGCCCGGCAGGCCGGTCCAGCGCCCGGGATATATGACCGTGACACTTCGGCCGGTGCTATCGCGCCACGGACCGCGCCGCACCGCCTGCCGCAGCCACGCGGC
>DAOUKN010000051.1:0-7779 GCA_034421255.1 Chloroflexota bacterium
TCGGCCCATATCCCGGTGCATACGCCCGCTCCTCAATCCTCCGCCTGGCGACGCCCCATGGTCCGCCCCGCCCCCCGATTTATGCAAAGGTCTCCCTTCGCGGGAATGACGGACAGCTATCGTGAGGCTATTGACCCGATCTCATCCATCTATCACACTTGCACTAGAAAAGAAGTACGTCTGGGCACTTATAGCTTGACAAATGGCGACCTCGTCATACGTCAAGCAGCATTCACAGCAAGCACTTTTCTTGGACTACGCTGGGTCTCAGTGCAGGCTATTCGTCGTCCATCCACCGTCTATATTCGCTCCATACGTCGTCGGCCCCGCTGTCCGGTTTGAAGACTATGCGGCCGTTCCAGCGATACGCTGCGCCAGCCTGACATTCCTTGATCACGATGCCGAAGTCCCACGCGGGATTGCGCGGCCCGCCCCCGGTCGGCTGGATGGCAAATCGCAGGTGGTCATCGGTGCGCAGCATCAGGGCCAGAACCATGCCCCGCCAGCGGCCGAACATCACCGGCTCGACGTAGCGCTCCGGGCGAATGTTGTGCAGCAGGCGTCCGGTCGGATCGGGCTCGTTGGGCAGCAACGATGCTTCCCGCTCCGAGGCGAAGGCGCGCGCATCGTGCGGCGGCTCGGCCAGCGTCGCCGCCCAGTCGCTCTCCGCCCCCGGCTGCGGCCGGGCCCGAATGAAGGTGGTTTTGACCTCGGGCCGCCGGATGTAGCAGGCCCAAAACAGCCCCACCCAGTCGCCGGTGAACGAGCCTGGATGAGGGCGAATCACGGTTTCCAGGTCGATGTAGTGCGGGGCCGCCACTCTGAACGTGGTCGTCACGTCGACGCGTTGCGGTTCTTGGACTCGTGTCGTCAGGACAACGGTGGATTCGTCCACGCGCGTGAGGCTGCTGGGTGTTGGTTCACCGCCGGAGCGCCCGTCGACCCAGCGCGGTCGCATTGATGAGCCGGCGGCGTCGTAGACAAACTCGAAGTTCATACCGCTGCCCCCGGCCACACCGAAGATGTTCTCCGGCGGCCCGTGGCGGCTGTAGATCTGCCGGATGCCGTTGTAGCCGGTGTAGCGTTCGAAGCGAAAGGGGCCGTCTTCGAACGTGCCGTCCTTGATCGCGGCCATCCGGGCGTCGTCCCGGATTGGGGGGTCCGAGGCGTCGGCGTTGTCGACGACCTCAACGAACAGATTGCCGGCGGCGAGGAACTGCGTACCCATGTGTGCCTCGATGCGTTCCGTCGTGAGTGGCATAGCGTCTGATAGGCTGCGCCGTCAACTGGTAGCGCGCGAAGTCGACGGCGATGCGCGCGCCGGTGGAAGGGGTAGCACCGTGGCTGGGGATGAGCACGACCGCTACGCGGACCGGTGGCTCGCCACCGCCCCCATCTATCTCACGGATCTGGACCGCTGCGAGCCGGCATCGGCTCTTGTTGACGTGCCCGCGCTGCGGCACTGGCGCAAGCTGCCCTTCACCACCGACGACCTGGAAGGCACGATGCTGCTGGCCGGTCCGCAGACGGCGGCGCCGACCGTCACCTATCCGCTCGAAGCGTCCGGCTGGCATGCCATTTCGGTTGGACTCGTGCGATGCCATGCCGGAGGCCACCACGCCCGGTACAGTGAGCTCGAGGTTCGGCTCACCGACGACCAGGTGTCGACGGTGCTGACTCTCCCCTCACTGGCGGATCACTATCCCGACGAGCCCATGCCGGAGCACCGGGAAGTGGCGGAGCTGTTTTGGAAATGCGCGGAGCTGGACGGGCAACAGCTCGAGCTGGGTCAGCCGGCGGCCCGCCTGAAGTCCGGCGACGAGCACGCGTCGTTTGCCTGCGGCGCGGTGCACGTGGCCTATATCAAGCTCGTGCCGTTGACCGACGACGAGGCGGCCGATGTCGAGGCGGATCGAAGCCGTGCCGACGCCAAGCGGCTGTTCGCGCACAACGACTCCCACGGGCCGCATTGGGTCTGGCGACTGACGACGGCGGACGAGATACGCCGGGAGATCGAGCCCTATCGCGACACCGACTTCAGCCGCATGTACTGGGAAGCCGGCGGCGGCGACGAGCTCCACTACTTCTCGAAGATCGCGCACATCCCCACGTGCGAGGAGGTGCACGACTTCAACCGCCGCGGCGACCGGCTGCATGCCGAGAGCTGGCGCGAGTTCCGCGAATCGGGAATCGACCCGTTTGCGGTCGCGGTGGAGCACACCCACGAGCTTGGCATGGAGTTTCACGCGGCCTGGCGAGTTTCGGGGTTCCACTACCCGCCGCTGATCGACCACAACAACTTCGGCGATACGTTCTACGACCGCCACCCGGAGTGGCGCGGCGAGGACCGCCAGGGCCGGCGCACGCCGATCATGGCCTACACCTACGAGGGCGTCCGCCAATTTGCCGTCTCACTCTTTCGCGAGATGGCGCAATACCCCATCGACGGCGTGTGTCCGCTCTACAACCGGCGCCTGCCGCTGGTGGAGTATGAGCCGCCGCTGGTGGAAGGGTTCAAGCGCGAGTTCGGCGCCGATCCGCGCGAGCTGGATGAGCGCGATCCAACCTGGCTCGCCTATCGCTCGCGCGTCCTCACCCAGTTCATGCGCGAGCTGCGGCAGGCCATGGACGAAGTGAGCCGCGAGCAGGGACGGTCCGAACCTATCGCCGTATCGGCCGTCGTGGAGGGCACCGAGGCCGCCAACGCCTTCTTTGGCTGTGACCTCAAGACCTGGGCCCAGGAGGGTCTGGTGGACACGCTGATTCCCTACGTCTCGGACTGGGAGTCACGCGGAGCCGTGGCGCCGTGGTCCGACGCACGGGAGCTGGATTACTTCCTGGAGGCGGTCGAGGGCACGTCGTGCCTGCTGGCGCCGAACGTGATGCCGCGCTCGATGAGTCCCGAGGACTTTCGCCGACGCGCCGCCACGATCTACGGGGCGGGGGTCGAGCACTTGTTCTTCTGGGACTGCGCGGGCGGCCACGGGCGGGCGAACTATCGTCCGATGTGGAACGCGGTGCGTCGCCTGGGCCACGTGGACGAAGTGCGTGCCTGGAGCCGCGACGGCGAGCCGGGGCTGGGCTGGATTTCGTCGGACCTGCGAAGCGTGGGCGGCTGGAGCACGGCGTATGCCGATGCCGGCTAGCAGGCCCGTCGACCGCTTCACCGACCGCTGGCTTGCGGCGGCGCCGATGTATTTCGCGGACCTCGACCGCTGCCTGCCCGCCGACGCATTGGATCCCGACCCTGCCTTGCGGCGCTGGCGCGCGCTGCCGTTCACGGCCGAATCCTGCGCCGGGACGATGCTGGTGGCCGGGCCCGAAACCGCGGCGCCCGACGTCACCTATCCACTCGACGTTGCGGGCTGGCATGCAATCTCGATCGGCGTCTACGCCGAAATGCACGGCGAAAGCCGCGCGTTGCGCGCCCGCCTCACCGGCGAGACGTCATTCACTTATCTGGCGACCCACCCCGACGAGGCCACGTTTCAGGCCGAGCACCTGCTGGAGCGCTTCTGGAAAATCGCGGACCTGACGGATCGGCAGATCGAGTTGGGACAGGTCAGCCCCCGCGTGGGGTCCGGCGACGAGGCGGGGTCGTTCGTCTGCACGCCGGCGAACATCGCGTACGTCAAGCTGATTCCGTTGTCGCCCGTCGAGGTTGACGCGCACCTGGCCGACGAGGCCCGCACGGACCGGCGGCGCGTGTTCGCGCACAACGACGCCCACGGCTACATCTGGAATGGCGGTCCGCTCACGGTGGAGGAGATCCAGCGCGAGGTCGCGCCGTTCGCCGATTCGGACGTAGCGCGGATTTACTGGGAAGCCGCCGTCGGCGACCTGACGTTCTATCCCTCCAACATCGGCCACATGCCGACGGCCGACGGCGTGGAGGACTTCATTCGCGTCGGCGATCACACGCACGCGCGGGCCTGGCGGCACTTTCGCGACGAGGGGATCGATCCGCTGCGCATTGCCGCCGAGACGGCGCGATCCGTCGGCATCGAGTTTCACGCCTCCTACCGCGTCGCCGGCTTCCACTTTCCGGCGCCGATCTACGACGCGTGGAACGCCGGAGGGTTCTACCTGGACCATCCCGAGCTTCGCTGCGTGACGCGCGACGGGAATCCGGCGCCGCGTTTGTCATACGCCTATCCCGAGACGCGGGACCTGGTGGTCTCGCTCTTGCGCGAGATCGCGAGCTATCCGGTCGACGGCGTAGCGCTGCTATTCAATCGTCGCCCGCCGTTGCTGGAATATGAGCCGCCTTTGCTGGAGGGATTCAGGGCGCAGTTTGGCCTGGACCCCCGCACGTTGGATGAGCAGGACGAGCGCTGGCTGCGATATCGCGCCGGATTCCTGACCACGTTCATGCGCGAGCTGCGCGCCGGGCTGGACGCGACGGACCAGGAGTTGGGACGCAGCCGACCCACCAAAGTCTCAGCGGTGGTGCTGAGCAGCGAAGCCGAAAACCTCTACCGCGCAATCGACCTTCGGACGTGGGTCGCGGAAGGCCTGGTGGACACGGTGATCCCCTACTCCTCGGCGCCCAACCTCGACAGCGCCGCCGAAGCCTGGGGCGACCCGTCATCGATCGAGTTCTTCACGGAGCTGGTGAGCGGAAGCGAGTGTGTGTTGGCGCCGAATCTGATGCCGCGCTACGTGCCCCCAGCTGATTTGCGACGCCGCGCGCGTGAGCTCTACGACGCCGGCGTGACGCACCTCTTCGCCTGGGACGCCGTGGTTTTTGGCGGGCGCGTGTTGTTCAACGACTACTGGGACGCGCTGCGCCGGCTGGGCCATCGCGACGAGATCACGGCCTGGATCGAAGCGGGCGAGCCGTCGCTCGACTCGACCACCATGCCCCTGTTGACGCTGGGCGACTGGGACATGTCCTACGCCACGCCGGGCTAGCGCCGCCGTGCGGCAACTCCAACGGATGCATGCCGCATGACCGGCAGTCCAGTGGTGGACGGCCCGCGGGCCTGCGCTCCCGAGGAATTCGATGAGGTTCTCGATCTGCTCAACCGGGTGTTCCGCGCCGGGTCCGACCAGAAAACGCAAACCGACTATCCGCTGATCTTCGACCCGGCGCGTCGCGACCTGATGCGCGTGGTCAGCGTTGACGGGGCCGTGGCGGCGCACGTGCCGGTGGCGCCGCGGGGCGTGGTCATCGACGGGGACACGTTCACACTTGCCATCATCGGCGGGACGGTGACGCATCCGGACCAGCGGCGACGCGGCTACGCCACCGCCTGCCTGCGGGACGGCGTGCGCATCATGGTCGAGCGCGGCTGGCCGGTTTCGGCGCTGTGGACCATCGAGCCGACGTTTCCGTTCTATCGAAACTCGGGCTGGGAGGCCGTGGGGTCGCAGGGCTGGATGTACGCGCTGGCCGCGGATGACGTCGCGCGGTTGCTACCCAGCCATCACCGGATCGCCGTCTTTGAGCCCGGAAATCACGCGCACCTCAGCGCCATCCGCGACATCCACGACCGCGAGCCGCTGCGCATCGCCCGATCGCCCGATGAGTACGCCGTGCTGTTCAGCCTGCCCAAGATGCACACGCTTCTGGCCTTCGAGGGCGATGACGTGGCCGCCTACCTCACCGTTGGACAGGGAACGAACAAGCCGGGTCTGGTGGAGGGCGGGGGCGACCACCGGGCGCTGGAGGCGCTGGTGCGCCACGCGCGCGCGGAGTGGCCCGCCGACCAAGACCTTCAAGTCGTGCTGCCGCTCACGCCGTGCGCGCTGGGCGAGGTGGTTGAATCCATCAAGCCGGGGCAGCAGCGGCCGGTGGAGGAGGCCAGCGGCATCGGGTTTCAGATGATGCGCGTCAACGACTTCGGCCTATTGATGCGCCGGCTTGCGAACCACTTGGGGCGCCGGTCGGCAGGCATCCGGGGCGAGGTGCGCGTGGTGTGCGAGGACACTGACGAGGCCGTGACGCTGCACGTGCGCGACGGCAAGGTCGAGGTCACGACCGAGCGCTTGCCCGAAACGGTGACGCTCAGCCGCCGGCAGCTGGCCCAACTCGTGTTCGGCGGGCATGCGTCGGTACCGCCGCTGGAGCTCGACGGAACGGGCGCGGCGCTGCTCGACGCGCTCTTCCCGATCTACGCGCCGATCTGGGAAATTGACCACTCATAGCGCGCCGCGGCAACCGATGGAGTCCGATGTGAACCGTCCCAACATTCTGCTCATCGTCACCGACCAGCAGCGCGGGGACTGCCTGGGCCTGGCGGGGCACCCGGTGCTGCGGACGCCCAACATGGACTACATCGGCGGCGCCGGCACGAACTTCACCCGCGGCTACAGCGAAGTGCCCTCCTGCATTCCGGCGCGCCACGTGCTGATGTCGGGGCAATCCGCGGACGTGAGCGGAATGGTCGGGTTCTACTATCGGTCCGAGCAGTCGCCGTGGCAGCCGCCCGCGACCCTTCCGGGCGAACTTCGCCGCGCGGGATATGAGACGCGACTGATCGGCAAGCTGCATTTGCAGCCGCAGCGCCGCCGCTGGGGGTTCGACGCCATGGAACTGGCGGACAGCGTCGGCGGGCAGAACAACGACTACATGGATTGGCTGCGCGAGCGGGTGCCGGAGGATCAGCTGCAAGCCGCTCATGGCGTCGGCGCCAACAGCTGGGTCGGCCGGCCGTCGCACCTGCCGGAACACCTGAGCTACTCGGCGTGGGTGGTCACCCGGGCGCTGGAGTATCTGGAGAAGCGCGACCCGTCAACGCCGTTTTTTCTGAACCTCTCGTTCTTCCCGCCGCATCCGCCGCTCGCACCGTCGCGCGACTTCTACGAGCGATATGCCGCGCTCGACCTCCCCGAGCCGGTCATCGGGGATTGGGTCGACCCCTTGCCGCCCGGCGCGTCGCTCGGGCTCGATCCCATTGGCGGCTCGCAGCGCCTGCGTCTCGATCCGCTGACCATGCACTACTGCCGGGCGGCGTACTACGGCCTGATTAACGAGATCGACGCGCAGCTCGGTCGGCTGTTCAACGCCATTCGCGGCTCGCTGCTGACCAACACGTTCGTGATGTTCGTGTCCGATCACGGTGAGATGCTCGGCGATCACCACCTGTTCGCCAAGACCGAGCCGTTCGAGGCGTCCGCCAGGATCCCCTTCATGGCGATGGCGCCCCAGCCGGGTCGGGGCAAGGTGAATGCGGAGTTCCCCTCGGGAATCACCTGCGACGCGCCGGTCGGCCTGCAGGATGTGATGCCCACTCTGCTCGATGCGGCGGGCGTGCCGATTCCAGCGGGCGTGACCGGGCGAAGCCTGCTGCCATTCATGCGCGGCGAGCGACCCGAATGGCGCGACGCCTTGCATGGCGAGCACGCCACCTGGCGCACGCCCGACAGCGGCACCCATTGGCTGGTGACGGCCACCCACAAGTACATCTGGTACAGCCAGACCGGGCAGGAGCTGCTGTTCGATCTCGCTGCCGACCCGAATGAGCTGCACGACCTTTCGGGCGAGCAAGACCTCGAACCGTGGCGCCGGCGCATGATCGCGGCGCTGGCCCACCGGACGGAGGGATTCACGGATGGACAGCGGCTCATTGCCGGCCAACCACATCGCGCCTTTGTGCCGGGCAAGGGGCCGGTCGTCGAGTGGCCGGACGTTGGCCGCTAGGGCGATTCCCACGTGTGCTCAGCGGACGCGCGATGGGGTGAGCTGCCGCGAAGTCCTCCCGACCCCGGCTCGGATTGCGCTCGTATACCGTGGGCACTGCACGCCATGGAACCAGTCGGCGTGCCTGGAGTTCT
>DAOUKN010000052.1:0-3568 GCA_034421255.1 Chloroflexota bacterium
GCCTGATCCCGGAAAGCTGGCCAGGATTTGGTCCACGACGTCATCGACGACTGCGTCGCGGTCGAGGCCCTCGGCCTCGATAATCTCGGCCAGGGTCTGACCCGACTCTTGGAGCGCTTGCACCTCTTCCTCGGACTTTCCGGCGGCATCGGCGCTTGAGACAACGACGGCATCCGCCAGCCCCGCACCGCCGAACCGGCCGCCGAGAAACCCCGCGCCGCCCGGACGAGCGCCCGGGGCGACTACTGCGGTTGCCTCGGGTGCGGTGGTCGGCGCCTCTGGCGTGGTGGCTGCCTGAACCTGGGGAGCTGCCGTTGGGGGAGCGGCACGCACCGTCCTTCGCGCCGCCGCCGTTTGCCCGGCACCGGACCTCTCAACCGGCGCGGGCCGAGCCGAGGCAGCGGGCGATTCCGCTGCCTCGCCGCACGCGGCCACGATCAGGGCGACGACAGCAGCCGCGGCTGCAACTGCGGCAATTCTGCCGATCCAACCTGGGCGCATGTCGACGCCTATTCGATGTGTTCCGTCTGAGTCTCGGAATATCGGGTCGAGATGCGGTCCACACTCTTTGCAGATTCAATGCAGACCGGTGCTGCGGCGCTCTTTGCGATGCAGATCACCACGCGGCTTGCGGCGGCGGGTGCGGCCCATCTACCGTTCGTAAGGCCGAACTAGAGGGCGCGACGGAGGTTCTCCGTGGCATTGATGCGCGGGCGGTTTGCGGTCGTCGAGGCGCTGCGCGCCGAGGGCGTTCGCTACGTCTTCGGCAATCCCGGCACCACCGAGAGCCCGCTGATGGACGCGCTGGACCGCGCGCCCGACCTGAAGTACATCCTGGCCGCGCAGGAAGGCGTCGCCATGGGCATGGCCGACGGCTATGCGCGGGCGTCGGGTGACGTCCCGTTCGTCAATTTGCACATCGACACCGGCCTCTCGAACGGCCTCAGCCTGCTGTTCAACGCCTACGCCGGCGGGACGCCGCTGGTGCTGTCGTCTGTCAACGCGAGCCTGGCCAAGATGGCCGACTACCGAACCGATCTGGCGGGGCTCACCGGACAGTTCACCAAGTGGGGCGCCGAGGTCACGCACGCTGACCAGATTCCTTCGGTCATGCGGCGCGCCTTCGCCGAGGCCCGGACGCCGCCGACCGGTCCCACCTTCGTCGGCTTTGCGCCGGAGTCGCTCGACAGCGAAGCCGAAATCTCGATCGCGCCGCGCAGCGACACCTTTTTCCGGGTAAGCCCCGACCCACGCGCCGTCGAGGCCGCCGCGTCGGCTCTGGCACAGGCGCAGCGCCCCCTGATGGTCGTTGGCGACCGCGTGGCGCAGTACGACGCCGTCGCTGCCGCCGTCGCCGTGGCCGAACGCCTGGGCGCGCGCGTCTACGGCGCGGGCTATGCCGAAATGACGTTCCCCACGGGACACCCGCAGTGGATGGGCCAGCTGCCGCCTTACGCCCGGCTCTATCCCGAACAGATGCGCGCCACCGACGCGGTGCTCGCCGTGGGCTGCAAGGTCTTCCACGACTTCTTCGACCTGCCGACTGGCGTGCTCGCACCCGGCGCCACGCTCATCCACCTGGACTGCAACGCCAGCGAGATCAACCGCTCCCAGCCCACCGACCTGGGCATCCTGTGCGATCCGCGCGCGGGCCTGGAGGCGCTGGCCGAGGCGCTCGACGCAGCCTTCGACTCCAAGCGCCGCGTGGCCGCAAGCGAGCGCGCTGGACGCATCGCATCGGAGACGGCGGCCAAACGCGCCGCCACACAAGCGGCCCTGCGCGATTGGTCGAGCCGCCCCATCGCGCCGCTGCGCATGATGCACGAGCTGGCGCAGGCGGCCCCCGCGGACACGGTGATCGTCGACGACTCGATCAGCGCGCGTCCGATTCTCCACGAGGCCTTCGAGTTCAGCCGACCGGGCAGCATGCACTCCGAGCGTGCCGGGGGCGCCATCGGCTGGGGCATGGGCGCGGCCCTGGGCGTGAAGCTGGCCGAGCCGGATCGCCCCGTGCTGGGCATCATCGGCGACGGCAGCGCCATGCTGTCGGCGCAGGCTCTCTGGACGGCCAGCGCCTACGAGATCCCCGCCGTCTACGCCATCTGCAACAACGGTGGCTATCGCGTGCTGAAGGTGAACCTGCACGCTTACTTCGAGGAAGTCCTGGGGGAACCCGACCGCGAGACGAGCTATCTCGGGATGGACCTGCCGCGGGAGTTCGACCTGGGCGCCATCGCCGCGGCCATGGGGGTTGCGTCCGAGCGGATTGAGGACCCCGAGCGCATCGGGCCTGCCTTCGAGCGCGCCCTCGACTCGGGCAAGCCGGTGCTGCTCGACGTCATCATCGACGGGGCGTTGTAGCCGCCTCTACGTCCGGCGCCAGCACTACCTTGCCGACGGTTTCGCGCGCTTCGATCATGCGGTGCGCTTCCGCCGCCTGTTCCAGCGGCATCACGGCCGCCACCACCGGACGCAGCGCGCCCGCCGCGGCCAGCCGCAGCAGGTCTTCCATGATGTCGGGAGCGTGCGCCTCGGCGTTGCTCGGCCCACCCCAGCCGATCAGGCGGATGTTCTTGGTCCAGAACGGATAGAAGTCCACCTGGCCCACGCCGGTGAAGCTGTTGGACCCGAAGCTGACCATGCGTCCGCCCTCGGCCAGACACTCCAGGCTGCGGGTGAACACGTCGCCGCCTACGGATTCCCACACCACGTCCACGCCGCGACCATCGGTGGCCGCCAGCACCGCCGGCACGAAGTCCTCCGCGCGGTAGTCGATCACCACATCGGCGCCCAACTCGCGCACCAGCGCCGTCTTGGCCGCGCCGCCCGCCGTGGCGATCACCCGCGCGCCCCACGACCTGGCCAGCTGCACCGCCAGCACGCCCGTTCCGCCCGCCGCCGCGTGGATCAGCACCGTCTCGCCGGCAGTTAGCCCGGCGGCGACGCGCAGCGTGTGATAGGCGACCGGCGCGTAGTTGAAGGCCGCGGCCTCGGCCGGCGTGAACCCCTCGGGCGCCGCCGTCGGGCCTACCGTGCCCTCGACACTGGACCTCAGAGCCGATGCGTTCACCACCCCGTATTCGACGTACGAGCCCGGACGCAGCCCACTGACGAGATGGCGCGATCTCAGGGCCACGTCCTGTGCCTCGGACCCCACCGCCGCCACCTCGCCGCACACCGTGCCGCCGCGCACGTACGGCGGATCGGTGAGGCCGTAGCCGGGCTCGCGCGCCGAGCCGATGCGCCCGCTGCCGCCCTTCCGAATGTGCAGCTGGACGTAGTCGACCGACACCGCCAGCACCCGCAGCAGCACCTCGGTCGGTCCCGGCTGCGGCACGGGCAACGGGGCCGGCACGAGCACGTCCGGCGGACCAAACATGTGATGCACCACCGCGCGCATGTGCCTGGGCAACGACACGGTCAATCCGCTCGATGCAGCCGGACGCGATTTGCGCGACGCCGACCCTCGACGTGCCGGCGACGGCAAGATGGCCCTACCATTGGCTCAACTGGTCTCCAGGGTGAACCGCTATCGACACTTCGGATGCCAACCCGCCGCGCGTGCTCG
>DAOUKN010000053.1:0-9854 GCA_034421255.1 Chloroflexota bacterium
CGCGGATGATCCGGCGAAAGTCGTCCGCCACCGCCTGCCAGTCCGAGGCGTCAAGCTCGGTGTCCTGGGCCACGCCCAGGCGGGACTTGTGGGCGTCGATGCAGTCCTCGAAGGCGTGACTCTCCACGCCCAACACGATCGAGCCGAACCCCTGGATGAAGCGGCGGTAGGCGTCCCAGCCGAAGCGCGCGTCGCCGGTGGCGGCGATCAGGCCTTCCAGCGTGTCCGCGTTCAGGCCCAGGTTGAGCACCGTGTCCATCATGCCCGGCATGGACACGCGCGCGCCGGACCGCACCGAGACCAGCAGCGGGTTGTGTGGGTCGCCGAACTTCCGTCCGACGGCTGACTCGACCTCGGCCAGCGCCATCTCAACCTGCGCGTCGAGACCGGCCGGGAAATCCTTGTCGTTGGCGTAGTACTCCAGGCACGCGGCCGTGGTGATGGTGAATCCGGGCGGCACCGGCATGCCGGCCTTGGTCATCTCGGCCGATCCGGCGCCCTTGCCGCCCAGCAGGTTGCGCATGGACTCGCCGCCCTCGCGGAAGGGATAGACCCACTTGGACATGACGGCGGCGGGAGGTGGCATGCAGGGTGCGCCGACGGTGCGTACGCTTGGCCTGCGAATGTACCACCGTCACGGGGCCGTCCCGGCTGTAGCGCCGACGCCCCAAGGGTCGAACCGCCTCGCGAATCTTTACCGGCCGGCAGGCCGTGTTCACCGTCGCCGTGGGCCATTTCGCGTCGGACTTCTCCGCCCTGGGGCCGAGCATGCTCTATCCCATCCTGGCCGTGCGGCTGGATATGTCCTACGGCATGATCGGTCTGGCGGCGCTTGCCTGGGCCCTGACGACCTCGGTGATCCAGCCGCTCTTCGGCTATATCGGCGACCGCGCGGGAAGGCGCTGGCTCGCCTCGCTCAGCCCGGCCTGGATTGCGGTGTGGGTGGCCGTGGCCGCGTTCGCGCCCAGCTATCCGTTGCTGGTGGTGTACCTGGTGGTGGCCGCCGTCGGCGTCGCGGCGTTTCATCCGCAGGGCGCGGCCATTGCGAATGAGGCGCAGGGCCGCAACACCGGGACGAACGTCGCGCTGTTCTTCCTGGGCGGGCACGCCGCGTTCGCCGTCGCGCCGCTGATCCTGGGTGGGGTGCTCGAGGCCGGCGGCACCGACTGGATGCCGGTGGTGCTGGCGCCGGTGCTCGTGGTGTCGGCGTTCATGGCCTGGTCGCTGCGCAGTTTCCAGGCCCCGCAACGGCCGAGCGTCGGCGTCGCCGTGGGGTGGACCGCGTTCGGCGGTATCTCGGCGGCGCTCGTCGGACTGTTGCTGGTGGCCGTGGTGCGAGGCTGGGCCTACGCCGCGCTGGTGACCTTCGTTCCCGTGTTCGTGTCGCCCGACCGGCCCGACCCCGTGCGCGCGGGCGTCGTGCTTTCGGCCTATCTGATCGGCCACGCGGTGGGCGCCTTCGCCGGCGGCGTTTCCACCGACCGCTTTGGCGTGCGCCGGATTCTCGCCGTTTCATCGCTGGTGATGATTCCGGCGATGCTGGCCTTTGGCCTGCTGCCGTTTGGCCCGTGGCACATACCGCTCGGCGCGGTGATGGGCGCGTTCCTTGGCGCCGGTTTTACGCCCACGGTGGTCATGGTGCAGCGGCTGCTGCCGGGTCACATGGGGGCGGCCAGCGGCGTCGTGCTGGGGTTGTCATTCGGCGCCGGCGCCGTTGGGAATTACGTCACCGGCATCATCGGTGACGCGGCGGGGCTGAACGTGGCCTTCGCCGGCATGGCGCTGGCGCAGCTGGTGGTGCTGGCGGTACTGCCCTGGATGCCGCGGCGAGGACAGGTTGAATCCTCGCCAGCATCGGCCTGAACCTCGCGAGAACCCTAGCTTCGGGCTAAGCCAAGGCCGTGGCGAACTGCGCCGCGAAGCCATCGATTCCGGCGGAGCGCTCGCTGTCTAAGGTGCTACCCTCCGCGCTACCACTGGAGACGGCCGCATTGTTCAGATGCGGACCCGATGTCCCAGCAGCCTCAGTCTGGCTGCTGGGGGTCTCCAGTGGTATGGGACATCGCTCCAGCGGACGGCTGGGGCTGCTGACTGTCGGGAGGCGGACTTATGAAGCGTGGCTGCGGCATTGCCAGTGGATTCATCGTAATCATAATTGTGATCGGCGCCGTCATAGGAGCCATTGGCGGCAATACGGGGGCTGATCCAGCACCGAGGACAACGACACGAGCTGCGACAGCACGCGTCACCCAAGCGGTAACGGCCAGGAGTACTCCGCGCGCAACCGTGGCCCCGATCTCGCTCAATGGCAGCGGAACGGCGACACGTAACATCACGCTCACTGACGGTCTGTGGACAGTTACGTACAGCGTGACAGGCAATCGGAGCGAGTTTGGCAGCGGTGGCACGAACTTCATCGTCCAGATAGAGGCTGTTGCCGGCGGCAGCGAGTTGATCGCCAATGAGATTGGTACCGGCGTGAGTGGCACCACGACCATGCGGGTCGGCGACGGACTGTTCGACTTGAGCCCTGGGAAGGCCATCGTGAGCGTTGACGCCGCCGCAAGTGGAAAATGGACAGTCACGCTCAAACGCGAATAGGGACATTGAGTCAAGCTTTCCACGTGCCCCAGGGGCAGATGTCTGGGTGCCAGACTGCTAGCCCTCACGTTTCGAAGGGATTCTAGCCTATACTGAACTGGCAATCGCCAATCACTGCTGTGCTTTTACCATGTCTGACCCGAATGATCTGCCAGGCCTGCGATATCGCAAGCTTGACCTTCATTGCCATACAACAGCGTCAGACGGGAGATCGAGTCCAACTGACGTGGTCAAGTCTGCAGCTGACCGTGGTCTCGATGCAATTGCCATAACGGATCACAACACCGGTAGCGGAATAGACGAAGCCAAAGATGCGGGACAGGCGTTTGGCGTCGTTGTGTTCCCCGGAGTTGAGTTGACCGTCACGAGCGGTGAAAGTGGCATCCACCTTATTGCGCTGTTTGATCCGAGTTGCGGCAGCGACGAGATTGGAGCGCTGCTTGGCTCACTAGGGGTCGAACCGACGACCTGGGGACGTGATGACGCGGTAAGCACCAAGAGCCCCGTCGAAGCGATTGAAGCTATCTGTCAGCGCGGCGGCGTTGCCTGTGCTGCCCACGCTTCGTCAAGCAAGGGGCTGTTTCAAGATATGCGCGGTCAGCAGCGGCTTCCGCCAGCGCGACATCCGGGACTGCTCGGAGTCGAGCTAGGCTCCCTGGACGACAAATCCGCACAAGTCCTCCGAGACCCCAAGTCACACTACGGACGCAAGTTCGCCCTCTACCAGGCATCGGATGCGCATGGCGCGGAAGAGGTCGGCAGGCGCTTCAGTCATTTCAAGATGGGCGAAGTCACGATTGGTTCGCTGAGGCAGTGCTTTTATGATCCCGACACACGAATACGACCGATGGATGCGCCGCCTCCGGTGCTCGCCGGGTATCGGATTGAGCGGATTGCTTTTCGCGGGGGATTCCTTGATGGTGAGACGATTCAATTTCACTCCGGATTAAACTGCATACTAGGCGGTAAAGGTGTCGGGAAGTCGTTAGTAGTTGAATTTCTTAGATTCGGCTTGGATCAGGCATGCGCAGATGTGCCTGAGATTCATGCAGATCATTGTGAGAAGCTGGAGGATTGCCTTGGAATCGACGGTGAGGTTGTAATTGATATTGCATCAGATTCCGGATCTACCTATACCGTGGCCAGGCGATTTGATGACGATGAGAATCCAATTTCAATTCTCCGAGATGGCAATGATATCGGTGAGGCATCGCCGTCTGAACTATTTCCAATCCTTGCATATAGCCAGAACGAAGCTATTTCAATTTCGAGGAATCACAGAGCCCAACTGGCATTGGTAGATGGGTTTGTGGACTCCACATCAATCGAACGCAGGCAGAACAGTCGGCGGGACGAGCTTCGAGAGATTGACACAGATCTTGCAGAATGCATGGCTGCCCAGGAAGATTTAGCACCGCAGCGTCGGCTGGTGGCGACATGTAAGGAGCGTCTTCATGAAATTGAGGACAAGATCGACAATCCAGTTTTCGATGAGATACAGATCTGGGAGTCTGTGCGTGAGCATATCGGCCGGAGCCTCACTCTTGCCAGACATGTAGAGGGAACGGTGACACATGCCATTGAATCTTTAGATCGAGAAAGTGCCTGCGAACCATTTGACTCCAAAGAGCATGGAAAGGAGATTGCAAATCAAGTCCTGAAGCACGCAACGTCTATGCAAGACGGTGTCCGGGATGCAATAGCTGCGGCACAATCCTCGGCAGCCAAAAGGCGTGCATGCCTTGATAAATCTCATTGTGCGTTTGTCGAAGCATTTGCTCAAGTGAAGGCTCGCTATCTTGCGGCAATCGACGAGGGTAAAGATCAGGAAGACCTTGAACAGAACAGAGATCGTATAAGGCGAGAACTTCGCGAGCTTGAGAAAACGAAAGCACGTCTCGAGCAAAAGGCACAGCGCCAAGACGACCTGAAGAGCAAAAGACGAGAAATCCTTCGACAATTCAATGATGAAAACGATGAGCTGTTCCGTAGACGACTACAGAAGTATAACGATCTAAACGATCAAGCGAATGGTAAAATCCGTCTCAATATCGATAGGTCCGCTGACAATTCGAAGTTTCGCCAACGCTTGGAAGAGCTTATTACTGGATCGAATATTCGCAAGTCGTATATGACTCAGATTGCGGATTGCGCCAAGCCTGCGGAGTTTGTGGAGAGCTTGATTTCTCGCGACACTATGAAGATTGCCGCATGGTGCGACATGAGTGAGGAGATGCTAGGTCGATTCATAGATTGGCTGCTTTCACTTGAAGACCGGAAGATGATCTTGAGTCTGTCTTACGACTACGATGCGGAAGATAAACCCCTGTTTGAATATCGGAAACCCGATGGAAGCTATGCGGAGATTGCGAGACTTTCCGTCGGGCAGAAGTGCTCTGCTCTCGTCATGATTGCACTTGCCGATCAGAATAGAACGGTAGTGATGGATCAACCGGAGGATTCGCTCGATGTTATAAGTGTTTTCGAAGATGTGTCTCATACGCTTCGTTCAGGCAAGGATTCACGACAATTCATCGTTACTACGCATAACCCAAACGTCGCTGTGACATCGGACACAGACCTGTACCACATAGTAGATGCTGATGCCGAACACGGATGGATTGAGTCGGCTGGTCCAATGGATGTGGAAAATCTTCGCAAACGTGTCATTCGGCAGCTTGAAGGTGGCCCGGCGGCATATGAGCTGCGGCGGCGAAAATACGAGGATTGATGACGGGGGAGATTCGTAATGAGATTTTGGCGCATTTGGGAGTGTCTCGAGGAATTCGCGATAGATGGGGAGACGACGGTGAAGTGGAGACTTTTGCGTGGTTAGACCAATGCCGTGGCGAGCTGCGCGGCGATCTCCGCGCGGGTGGGGATGGATGGCTGCGCGCCTGGCCGGGTGGCCGCCAGCGCCCCGGCGGCGTTGCCCCAGGCCAGAGCGATCGGTACCGCTTCGCCTAGCGCCAGCGCCGCGGCCATGGCGCCGCAGAATGCGTCTCCGGCGCCGGTCGTGTCGACGACGTTGACGGGGTGGGCGGGCAGGTGGAGAGCCTGGCCGTCGACATGAGCCGCCAACCCATCGCCTCCCAGCGTGATCACGCATCCCCGCCGCACATCGGCAGCCAGGCGACGCGCGGCGTGGGGCGCGTCGTCCGTCGTGACTGGCGTTCCTAACAGGTCCGACGCCTCGATCTCGTTGACGACGAGCAGATCGATCACGTCGAGCGGCAGCGCCGAGTCCGGATCGACGGGCGAGGCATTCATCACGCGAATAGCCCTTTCGGGTGCCTGCTCCAGGGCGGCTCGAACGGCCGATTCGGGCACTTCGCGCTGGACCACGACGACCGCCGGCTCCAGCGCGCCTACCGCTCGCGAAACGTTCTCGGGCCTCACGCTGAGATTGGCGCCCTCGGCGACGGCGATCGAGTTGGCGCCCGAGCCGTCCACCGCGATCATCGCGGTGCCGGTGGCTGCCTGGTCGGTCCGGTCGACGTGGTCGGCGTTCACGCCGGCGGCGGCCAGCGACGCCAGCAGCTCGCTGCCCGCGTCGTCCCGGCCCACGGCGCCGACCATGGTGACAGTTGCACCGGCCCGCGCCGCCGCGACGGCCTGATTCGACCCCTTGCCGCCGGGATAGCGGCCAAGGCGCCCACCGTGCACGGTCTCACCGGGACGCGGGATTCGCGGGACGCGCATGACGACGTCCATGTTGATGCCACCCACGACGACCACGCGGCTCATTTGGCAGCCGATTCGGTATCCAGCCCCAGGATCTCGCGCGCCGCGAGCGCGGCGAATACCGGCAAGACCCGCATGCGGCGCCAGCGGGACGGCTGCCGCCACAGCCGGTAGGCCCATTCGAGGCCGGCCGATCGCAGCGCGGCCGGCGCCCGCGGCACGCGGCCGCTCAGGTAGTCCAGCGTCCCGCCCACGCCGATGGCCACGCACGCCGCGTCCGCGTCGAGGTTGCGGTCGATCCAGAGCTCCTGGTGTGGGGCGCCGTAGCCGACGCAGAGAATGCGCGGGCGCACGTTTCGCAGGAATTCTCGGGCCGCGTAGTCTTCCTCGGGTCCGCGCGCGCCGCCGTAGGTGTGCGGTGGACGCAACCCCGGCACGTCGTGGACCAGGCGCTCCGCGGCGGCCTCGGCCACGCCCGGCGCGCCGCCGACGAGTGCCACCGGCCACTCCCGGACGGCTGCCAGCCGCATGGCCTCGTGCATAAGCGCCACGCCGGTTACGCGTCCCGGCACGCGCCTGCCGCCCAGGCGTCCGGCGACCACGACGCCGACGCCGTCCGGAACGTTGAGCCGGGTGCGCTCCAGCAGGTCGTGGAATTCGGAGTCATGGCGCGCCCGCATCACGAATTCCGGGTTCACGGTTGCGATGTGCGCGCGCACGCCGACCTGCGCCCAGGCGTCAATCCACGCCGCGGCCTGGCCGATGTCGACGCCGTGAATTCGCGTTCCCAGCACTCGGAACTCGACGGCTCGCAGGGCCTCGGCCTCGGTCGTGCGTGCGCCGCTCATGTGGTCAGCATCGAGCGCGCGGCACCGACGACGCGGTCGGGGTGGAGCCATTCCATGCACAGGGTGTCGCCGAACTGGCACGTCGCCACGCGGCGGAAGTCATAGCAAGGCCCGCACGGCAGGTCCACGCGCAGCGCCGTGCATGCGGGATCGCCGGGTCCGTGCAGCGATGTGTCCGTGGGCCCGTGCAGCGCGACAACTCGGGTTCCCAGCGCCCGCGCCAGGTGCGCCGGACCGCTGTCGGTGGAAATCACCAGGTCCGCGGCATGCAGCGTGCCCATCAGTGCATCGAGGGAGGTTTCGCCGGTGAGGTCGATCAGATTATGGACCGAGTCTTGCAGCCGCCGAGCCAGCGCGCGGTCGCCGGCCAGACCAACGAGCGCGACCGTCGCACCGCCTGACGCAATCGCGGCCAGCGCGCGTTCCCAATGCTCCTCGCGCCAGCGCTTGGCGTCGCCGTGCGCCGCGCCGGCGTGCGCCACCACCAGCGGACGGCCGACGCCGGTCAGCGCCGTCGGCACGGGAAGGTCGTCGATTTGGTCGATGGTGCGCCAGGGCGGCTTGGGACCGTCAACCAGGCGCGCGGCCAGCTCGGTTTCGTGCGGGCCTCCGTTGCGACGTCCGCCGTCGAAGGCCCGGTCGAAGCTGAACCGCGGGGCTTCGCGGCGATAGCCGCGGCGCTCGTGGGCGCCGCTGAGCGCCACGACCGTCCCGGCAATCGGACCGTAGATGCTCACCGCCAGGTCGAAGCGCCGCCTGCGCAGGGCAAAGAGGGCCCGCAGGAGATGCCCCCAACGCCGCAAATCAAGGCAGGCGGGCCAGTGGGTGACGACCGCGGGGTCGAGGGGCATCGTTTCGTCCACGGCCGAGCAGCGATCCATGATTGCTCGCCACTGCGGCGGCGCCATGAAGGCGATGTGCGCCCGCGGCCAGCGCCGGCGCGCCGCGTGGGCGGCCGATAGCCCGTTGACGATGTCGCCCATCAGGTCGAGCCGTACCAGCAGCACCGACCGAGGCTCGCCTTGATCGCTTGCGACTCCCGAGGCCCGTCGCCAGAGCGCGATGGCGCCGAGCAGCGGTGCGAGGATCGCGGCGATCAGCCGACCGAGCAGCGCCCGGACTTGCCGTTTCATGCCGGGTCGCCACCCGGCGTGGGCCATGGCCATATGGCATCGACTGCCTCGAGCTCCGCACGCGCCAGAAAGCCGAAGCGCGGCGCGCTGGCCGGGGCCATGGTGTTGAACCTGTCGATCAGGCGCACGATGTCTCTCACGTCCTTTGCCAGGGTGTCGCGCAGCTCCTCGTGGGCGTGCCCCGCGGTTCGGAATCGCTCGGCGAAATCGCCGGCCGTCCCCGCCAGCGCGTGCTCGCGCGCCCGGCGCATTCGCCGCTCGTGCTCGCGTCGGGCCGCTCGGAACTCGTCGATGCGGCGCTCGATTTCGGCGGCCAGGTCGACCCAGGCGGGGGCCATGCCGGCGTTTTCCAGCACTTTGAACGGGACCCGCAGCTCGTTTGGAACGAGCCCTGGTTCCGGCTTGAGCGGGCGGCCGGTTCCCGCGAGGTTGTCGAAGGCACCCTCGGCGGCAGCCTGCTCGATGGCCTGCTCCACGCGCTGTCGGATGGGACGAGTGTCGTCATTCGTCATTGGACCTGCGCTTCAAGGTCACTCTGCCCGCCCGCTCAAAGTCATTCCGAGCGAAGCGAGGAATCTAAGGACGCTGTGCATTTTCCCCGCCCCTTAGATTCCTCGCCTGCGGCTCGGAATGACAGGTAGGGGGCGTGGAGTGACAGGTAGGGGGCGGCTCGAAATGACCGCGGTGAAGCGCCGAATGCGTCACTCCCAATGCAGTGCGGAATCCAAGGACGTTTCGCATTCTCGCCGCCCCGAATCGCCAACGAGCATTGAAGACGCAATTCCCACGCTACACCCCCGACCACGGCTCAGGGTCGACCTCATGCGGCACGCCAGCGGCTGCGCGCGCGTCGGCCGCGACCGCCAGGCTGCCGGTCGCCAGCACCGCCTCGTCGGGCCGGTAGGCCGCCTGCGCCTGCCGCAAGGCCGCCGTGACCGACGGCGCGACCTCCATATCCGAGGTGAGCCCATATCGGCGGACCATCCGCTCAGGCGTCCAGCCCCGCGGGTGATCCGGCTGCACCAGCAGCAGCCGCGTGGTGAACCCGCCCAACTCCTCAAGCATGAGCGGCACACGCTTGTCGCGCAGCGCACCGAAGATCACGGGGCCACGCCGCACGCCGAAGACTTCTCGCAGCGCCGTCACGATGGCCGCGATGGCTTCCGGGGTGTGAGCGCCGTCCACGATGGTGAGTGGATTGCCGGCCACGACTTCCAGTCGTCCCGGCCACGCCGCGGCGCCGAACCCGGCGCGGATGGCGCCACGGTCGATTGGCAATCCATGATCCGCCAGCGCGCGGCAGATGTGCCACGCGACGGCGGCATTCTGGCGCTGGTGCGGGCCGACGAGTCCCACCGGAAGGCTGCCGCCGCCATCGGGTGCGCCAACCATCATCAGGGGTCGCGCCTCTCGGCAGGCCGCGCCCCCCCAGGCCAGGGGGGCGGCCACGGCCAGCGGCGCGCCTCGTTCCTCGCAGGCCGCGCGGAACACCGCCAGCGCCTCGTCGGACTGCGCCGCGGCGACCACCGGCACTCCCGGCTTGATGATTCCGGCCTTTTCGTGGGCGATGGCTTCGAGCGAGTCTCCC